>JBOHBE010000084.1:0-9764 GCA_050698235.1 Gaiellales bacterium | reverse complement strand
CGACGGCGGCCGGCGCGCCCCTGGTAGCGCTGGCCGGACGCCGTCGGAGAGCCCGCAGGGCTCTTCCCGTGGACCGATCGCTCGCCTTCGATTCTCCATTTGTCGTTTCGGCGAAACGACAAATGGAGTTCCTAAGAACACTCACCTGACACGTCGCCACACACGCGTGACGTCTCCACGTGCACACTCGCAATGTGCCCTCCCACTTCCTGCCGACGCTGTACAAGGCGCGCGGCCTCTCGACGAAGCAGCCGGTGTGCGCGATCTGCGTGGAGCGCACCAGGGGGCGGACGCACAGGGTGACGCTTGGCTACGGCGTCACGGTCTGGCTCTGCGCGGGCCACGCAAGCCGGGACTTCCAGACCAGGCGAAGCGGTAGAGATTTCGTGCGGACGCTGTCGGGTGTGTGGCAGGCCAACGGGTGCCTGACCTCGGCCAGAAGCCGGGCGCTTCACGCCCACCTCGCCAGCCTCCGGGCCCGACCGGAGCGCCCACAGCCGGGAAGCTACGCGTGGCCCGAGCTACGCCACGAGGCCGAGTCCGCCTACGCGGAAGGCCTCCGCCCCAGAGACCTCGCCGACTCGATCCACACCACCTACGCCACGTGCCCAGCCCGCCCACCGAGCCGTCGCACCCTCGAGCGCTGGGCGGCGCAGCGCCGCTGGCTCGCCCACGCACCGCCCTAGGGGCGGCCGCGCAGCCGCTCCGCCAGCCGCTCGTCGCCGATCTCCGTGGCATACGCGACCCCTCGCTCGACGTCGAGCATGTTGTCCGCCGGCCGCTCCACCGGTGCCTCGCCATCCATCGTCGCCACCCGCCGGAAAAGCGCCAAGCGCTCGTCCTGCACCGCCTCGCCCTGACGCGGAGACAGCTCGTCCGCCGCGGCCACGACCCCCTCGAGCGTCCCGTACCGCCCAAGCAGCTCGGCCGCGCCCTTCGCGCCGATCCCCTTCGCGCCCGGGATCTTGTCGGACGGGTCGCCGCGAAGGGCGATGAAGTCGGGCACCTGCTCGGGCCGCACGCCGTACCGCTCGACGACCTCGTCCGGGTCGATGCGGTCAGGCGCGTACCCGCCCGTGCGCGGCGAGAGCACCGTGACCGTGTGGGACACGAGCTGGTAGGCGTCGCGGTCGGACGTCACGACCAACGCCCTCCCGCCGGCCTCGGTCTCGAGCCGCGCCGCCGTGGCGAGCAAGTCGTCGGCCTCGTACCCCGGCGCCTTGGCCCACGCGAACCCGAGCGCCTCGCACAGCTCCGGCATCCGGTCGAGCTGCTCCAGGATCTCGGGGTCGAACTCGCGGCCCGACTGGTACTGGGGCCACTCCTCGTGCCGGTACGTGGGCACCGTCAGCGTGTCCCAGCACGCCAGCACCGCCCGCGGCTTCTCGGCCCGCCACAACCCCGTCGCCATGACCGCGAACCCGTGCAGCGCGTTGATCGGCCGCCCGCCCGCGCCCGCCAGCGGCCGCGAGCCGTGGTAGGCGCGGTGGGCGAGCGAGTCGCCGTCGAGCACGAGGAGCGGTCGCGGGCCCACGGCATCGACGGTATACGATCGACCTCGTGCACCGGCTCAACCTTCGCACCGAGCGGCGCGAGGAGATGGTCGACATCACGGCGGCGGTGGCCGCCGCTGTCGCGGAGCTCGGGGTGACGGCCGGCGCGGTGCTCGTCCACGTGCCGCACACCACCGCCGCTGTGACCGTGAACGAGGGCTACGACCCCGACGTCGCCGCCGACGTCGTCCGCGACCTCGCGAGCCGCGTGCCCCGCGACGCCGGCTACGCCCACGCGGAGGGCAACAGCGACTCCCACATCAAGGCGATCCTGGTCGGGAGCTCGCAGCTGATCCCGGTGGAGGACGGCGTGCCGGCGCTCGGGCGGTGGCAGCGGATCTTCTTCTGCGAGTTCGACGGGCCCCGCTCCCGCGAGATGTGGGTGTCGGCATTGGGGCCGAATTGACTTGCATATCAAGGGTTTTGCTCTAAATACCGATACGAGAAGCAGAGTTCTCACTTCCCCCGGTGGTGCTCATTCTCTTGCCTGGCTTCTCCCTTCGCATGCCCGTGCTTCTGGCCGCCGTTGCGGCCGCCGCCGCATTGGTCCTCGCGCCCGCCGCGTCCGCCCACCCGGCCGGCAGCCCGTCGATCTCGACGATCGGCGCCCTGATCACGAAGCGGCCGGCCAGCCCGACCAACCAGACCACCGCGAAGTTCGCGTGGAAGCGCATCGGCCACGTCACGAAGACGCTGTGCCGGCTGGACGCCACCCCGTGGCGCACCTGCAAGACGAAGATCACCTACAAGAGCCTCCTCCCCGGCGTGCACACGTTCCGGGTGAAGGTCAGCGGCCGCACGGGCGGCCGCACCCGATCGGCCACCAAGAAGGTCCGATGGACGATCGACGTCACGCCGCCCTCGGAGCCGGTCGTGTCGGGTGGCTCCGCCGCGTGGGCCGCGGGCCCGGTGACGATCACCGGCTCCGGCTCGACCGATCCGGGCGGCGCGGTCGCCCGCTACGAGCACCGCACCTCGTCTGACGGCGTGTCGTGGAGCCCTGCGGCGGCCGGTGGGTCGGTCGCGGTGGTCTCGCCCGGGCAGACGTTCGTGCAGGTGCGCGCCGTCGATACCGCCGGCAACGTGTCGGCGTGGGCGCCGGCCGTGACCGGCGCTGCGAACACGGCGATGGTCGACTCGACGGGCCCGACGACCCCCGTCCTCTCCGGCGCGCTCGCGAGCTGGCAGAACACGCCGGCCGAGACCCTGACCGCCGCCGGTTCGGTCGACGGCGAGTCGGGCCTGGCGGGATATCAGTACCGCACGTCGGTGGACGCCGGTGCGACCTGGTCATTCGTGCAGAACGGCGCACTGCTCGCCGTGTCGGCCGAGGGCCGCACCGACGTCCAGTTCCGCGCGGTCGACGGCATCGGAAACCACTCGCCGTGGGCGCAGGCGACGGTGCGGCTGGACAACGTCTTGCCGGCGGCGCCTGCCGTCTCGGGCGGGAACGCCGCGTGGCGGACCGTCGCGTCGGTGCTGACCGCCGCGTCGGGCTCGACCGACCCCGGCGGATCGGGCGTGGCGGGGTACGAGTACGAGACCTCGACCGACGGCGGCTCGACGTGGTCGGCCGCGACGGCCGGGAGCTCGCTGAGCGTGAGCGCCGAGGATGAGACGCTCGTGCGCTACGCCGCCGTCGACGGGGTCGGCCTGGAGTCCGCATGGACACAGGCGATCGTGCGGCTCGACCACACGCCGCCGTCCGCGCCCACGCTCTCGGGCGGCTCGCCGCTCTGGCAGAACGTCGCGCTCGCGAGCGTCACCGCGGCCGGGTCGATCGACTCCGGCGGGTCCGGCCTCGACCACTACCGGTTCGCGACGTCGACCGACGGCGGCGCGACCTGGACTGCGGCGACCACCGGAGCACAGGCCGACGTCACGGCCCAGGGCGAGACGCTGGTTCGGTTCGCCGCTGTCGATGCCGCCGGAAACGCGTCGGCCTGGGCGCAGGCGACGATCCGGATCGACACGACGCCGCCCTCGGACCCGTCGGTCAGCGGCGGCTCGAGCGCCTGGAAGAACGCCGCGTCGGTGACCGTCTCGGCGTCGGGGTCGACGGACGCTCCCGGCTCGGGGATCGCCGGATACGAGCACGAGACCTCGACCGACGCCGGCGCGAGCTGGTCGCTCGCGGCCGCAGGATCGTCGCTTGCCGTGACCGACGAGGGCGAGACCCTCGTCCGCTTCCACGTACTCGACACCGCGGGCTTCGCGTCCGGGTGGAAGCAGGCCACGGTCCGTATCGACCGCACCGTGCCGAGCGCGCCGGCGGCCGTCGGCGGCTCGCTGACGTGGCAGTCCGTCAGCGGCATCACGATCACGGGCACCGGCTCGACCGACACGCCGGGCTCAGGGGTCTCCGGCTACCAGTACCGCACGTCGACCGACGGCGGCGCGTCCTGGACGGGCGCGTCCGCGGGCGGGTCGGTCGACGTGACGGCAAACGGCGAGACGCTCGTCCAGTTCCGCGCGGTCGACGTCTCGGGCCTGCGCTCGACCTGGGCGCCCGCCGCCGGCACCGCGGCCGCGACGGCTCGCGTCGATCGCGGCGCGCCCTCCGCCCCGTCGGTCAGCGGCGGCTCGAACGCATGGAAGTCCGCCGCGCAGGCGACCGTCACCGCGTCCGGGTCTACCGACGCTCTCTCGGGTCTGGCCGGGTACGAGTATCGGGAGTCGCCCGACGGCGGCAGCACGTGGGGCGGCGCGTCGGCAGGCGCGGCTGACGTGGTCTCGGCCGAGGGTGAGACGCTGGTGCAGTTCCGGAGCATCGACACCGCCGGGAACGCCTCCGTGTGGACGCCGTCCGCCCCGGCCGGCGGCAGCACGGTGCGGCTCGACCGGACCGCGCCGACGGACCCCAGCGTCGCGGGCGGATCGCTCGTGTGGCAGAGCGTCGCCTCTGTCGGTGTGGGCGCGTCCGGCTCGACCGACGCCGGCGGCTCCGGCCCGGCGACCTACGAGCACCGCACCTCGACCGACGGCGGAGCGACGTGGTCGGCGGCAAGCGCAGGCGCGACGGTGACGGTCTCGGCGCAGGGCGAGACCCTCGTCCAGCTGCACGCGGTCGACGGGGCAGGCAACGCGTCGGCGTGGATCGGGGCCACCGTCCGGATCGACCGCACCGATCCGTCGGCACCCAGCGTCGTCGGCGGCTCGTCGGCCTGGCAGGCGTCGGCGCCCGTCGGCGTGTCGGCGTCCGGCTCGACCGATACGGGCGGATCCGGCCTCGCGCAGTACGAGTACCGCACCAACCTGAACGGCGGGGCCTGGTCAGGCGCGACCGCCGGCGCATCGGTGAACATCGCGGCCGAGGGGACGACGCAGGTGCAGTACCGAAGCATCGACGGGGCCGGCAACGCGTCGCCCTGGACGCCCTCCGCGGCCACCGCCGGCAGCACGGTCAAGCTCGACCTCACGTCGCCCACGAACCCCACGGTGACGGGCGGCTCGGCGCTCTGGCAGAGCGTCGCGTCGGTGACCGTCTCGGCGGCCGGGTCGTCGGACACGGCGAGCGGGGTCTCCGGGTACGAGTACGAACAGTCGACGAACGGCGGAGCGACGTGGTCTCCGCTCCCGACCTCGGGCGCCTCGCTGACGGTCAGCGCCGAGGGTGAGACGCTCGTCCGCTTCCGGGCCGTCGACGGCGTCGGGCGGGTCTCGGGCTGGGTGCAGGGCATGGCTCGGGTCGACCGCACGAGCCCGTCCTCGCCGAACGTCGCCGGTGGCTCGCTGAGCTGGCAGAACGTCGCCTCGGTGACGGTCACGGGCTCCGGCTCGACCGACACGCCCGCGGCCGACGGTGTCAACCACTACGAGTACCGCACGTCCACCGACTCCGGAGTGACATGGTCGAACGGGACGTCGGGCGCGTCGATCGCGATCGCAGCCGAGGGCATCACCCTCGTGCAGTTCCGCGCGGTCGACGGCGCCGGAAACGCGTCGCTGTGGGCGCCGGCCGTCGCGGGCGCGGGCAATACCGTCAAGCTCGACCGCGGCGCTCCTACGAACCCCACCGTCTCGGGGGCGACCGGCGTGTGGAGCACGGCAGCCTCGATGGTCGTCACGGCCTCCGGATCGACCGACGGCGGCAGCTCAGTCTCGGGCTACCAGTACCAGACGTCCTTCAACGGTGGCGCCTTCTCGGCATCGACGTCGGGGAGCTCGGTCACGATTAGCGCGCAGGGCACCACGGTCGTGCAGTTCCGCGCCATCGACGCGGCCGGCAACACGTCGGCATGGGTGCAGGGCACCGTGAAGCTCGACCGCACCCTCCCGACCAACCCGACCGTGTCCGGCGGCTCGACGAGCTGGTTCTCGTCAGCGTCGCGGACGATCTCCGCCAGCGGCGCCACCGACACGATCTCGGGACTTGCCCGCTACGAGTACCGCACGTCCACCAACAACGGCTCGACCTGGGGCGCGACCGTGGCCGGTCCCTCCGCGGTCATCTCGGCCGAGGGCACGACCATCGTCCAGTTCCGCTCGGTCGACAACGCGGGCAACGTGTCGTCGTGGCTCCCGACGACCGCCGGATCGACCAACACCGTGAAGCTCGACCGGACGGTGCCGAGCCTCCCGACGGTGAGCGGCGGATCGCTCACGTGCACGAGCAGCCGGATCACGATCCGCGCCTCGGGCTCGACCGACGCGCTGTCGGGCCTCTCGACCTACCAGTACCACTACTCGACGAACGGCGGCACGACCTGGGGCTCGACGTTCAGCAGCTCCAGCGTCCAGTTCAGGAACGCCGGCACCTACATCGTCCAGTTCCGGGCGGTCGACCGGGCCGGCAACGTCTCGGCCTGGAACCCGCTGGTCGCGGGCGCGGCCAACACGGCCTGCCACACCTAGACCGTCTGCGACGGCTGGCGGACTAGCGGACGAGCGCGCCGGCCAGCGCTGCGGCGAGGCAGAGCATGGCGGCGAGCGCGAGCAGCCGGTTGACGATCGTGAGCGAGTCGTCGCGGGCGGCGGTGCGAACGTTGGTGCGAGGGAGGGTCATGCCCGGGTAGATCGTTCGGCAGGTGCCCCCGCGCCATCCCCTTGCTGGGGGATTGGATGCTCATCGCCGGTGAGGTCGGGCTCCGGATCGCCTCCCCCGATCGCAGTACGGGGCCTCACCGCTCCCATACCGTGCCGGATGAACCGGACGATGAGCACTGCCGCGCCCCCGAGCGCCGTGATCGTCCCGACCGCGTAGAACGCCAATCCGAGCGCGACCGCCTGCGGGCGGGCGGCGTAGCCGTGCAGGAAATACACGAAGACCCCCTCGCGCACGCCGATGCCGTTCAGCGAGACCGGGAGGGCGAGCGAGGCGAAGACGACCGGGCCGGTCAGAAGGACGACGGAGTCGGGAATCTCGAGGTTGAGCGCGCGAGCCAGGAGCCAGATCACACCCACCCGGGCGACCTGCACGACGAGCGCGAGGCTGCCCACGAGGGCCAGCGTCCGCGTGTGCCCGCGGTAGGTGTGGAGCGCGTCGTAGAACCGGCCGCCGGCGGCAAGCCGGTGTCCGTCGGACCGCGGCTCGAGCACCCTCGCGACGACTCCGCGCAGGCGGCTCGAGAAGAGCAGCGCGAGCGTGCCCGCGGCAGCGACGCCGAAGGTCGCCTCGGCCGCGATGACGCCCGGCCGGCGTGCCGACCCCCCGCCGATCGCGACTGCGGCCACGGCCAGGGCAACGAGGGACACGAGCCCCACCAGGCGGTCGATCAGCACCGAGGCGACCGCTTCGGGGGCGTCGTGGGTACGGCGGCCGAGCTCCACGGCGCGCACGGCGTCGCCGCCGATCGCCGCTGGCAGGAACTGGCCGGCGAAGAGGGCGACGAAGTACGTCCGCGTGAGCCAGGCGAGCGGGACGTCGATCCGCTTGGCCGAGAGCAGGAGCCGCCACCGGAGCGCCATCACGGGCACCGTGGCGATGCTGACGACGACGGCGGGGATGAACCAGCGAAGCTGTGTCTGCGAGAGCTCGTGGAGGACCCGGTGGATCCCCGCCCAGTGGAGGATCGCGGCGAGCAGGACGACCGAGACGAGCGCCTCGAGCGCCACGCGTGTTCGCCGGCTCACCGCCCCACGTCCGCGTACGCCGCATGCACCTTGCGCAGCGCGGTGAGCGCGTCCTCGATGTCGGCCTCGGAGTGAGCGGCCGCCAGGGGCAGCGACAGCACCTCGGCGCCGGCGCGCTCGGTCTCGGGCAGCGGCACCGGGTCGAGGTTCTCGCGGTACCAGGTCAGGAGGTGCACCGGCAGGAAATGGAGGCCGGTGGCGATGTTCTCGGCCATGAGCGCCGCGGCGTACGTGTCGCGATCGGCTCCGGCCAGATGCGGATCGACCCGGACGACGTAGAGGTGGTGGGCGTGGACGCCGTACCCCGGCCGGCTGATCGGCTCGATGCCGGCGAGCGGCAGGAGGCCTGCGTCGTAGCGCTCGACAAGGTCGGCCCGGTGGGCCCGGAGCTCGTCGATCCGCGCGACCTTGGGCAGCGCGGCTGCCGCCTGGAGGTCGGCCAGGTTGGCCTTCCAGCCCGGCTCGATGACGTCGTAGTGGCCCAGCGTCCTGGTCTGGGCACGGCGCCAGGGGTCGCGTGTGATCCCGTGGGCGCGAAGCAGGCGAAGCCGCTTCGCCATCGCCGCCGAGTCGGTGGTCACGATGCCTCCCTCGCCGCCCGCGAGGCTCTTGGTGGCGTAAAGCGAGAAGCACGTGAGGTCGCCGATCGCGCCGATCTTGCGGCCGCGCACGGTCGCCTCGACGGCGTGGGCGGCGTCCTCGACGATCGCGATGTCGCGACCCTTGACGGCCGCCTCGATGGCGTCCATGTCACACGGCCCGCCGGCGAAGTGCACAGGGACGACCGCGCGTGTGCGCGGCGTGATCGCCGCCTCGACGTACGCCGGGTCGACGTTCAGCGTGCCCGGGTCGATGTCGGCGAAGCGGGGCGTCGCTCCGGCGTGAAGGATCGCGTTCACCGTGGCCGGCCACGTGAACGAGCTCGTGACGACCTCGTCGCCGGCGCCGACGCCCGCGACGCGGAGCGCCAGGTGCAGCGCATCGGTGCACGACGACGTGGCGATCGCGTGTGCCGCGCCTGCGTAGTCGGCGAAGCGCTCCTCGAGCTCTGCGACGCGCGGCCCCGACGTGAGCCAGCCCGACTCGAGGGTCTCGACGACCGCCTCGATCTCGGCGCGGCCGATGATCGGCGGTGAGAACTCGAGCAGCGTCTGCCGGACGGGCGTGCCCCCGTCGATCGCGAGCGGCTGGGATGTTCGTGCGCGGCTCATGTGACCTCGAAGCGGACGGCGGCCGCCGCGGCGGCAGCCCGGGCCAGCGCTTCCTCGCGGCTCGCGCCGCCCGCGACCACGTACCCGGCCCGGTCGGTTGCGATGCGGATCGGGCCGTACACGTGTCCGGGTGCATCGTAGAAGCACGCCTCCGGCGGCCCCGCCGCCCGGACGAGCCTCCCGAGCGGCGCCTCGAGGAACTCGATCACGCCTGCCCCCGCCGGGGCGGGTGTCACGTCGCCGAGCGCCACCGGCCTCCCCAGCGCCGCCAGCACGGCCGCCCGGGCGAGATCCACGCCCGTCGTGAGCTTGACGAGCTCGGAGTCGTGGCCGCCGCCGAGCCGCGCCGCCACCTCCACGATCCGTGGCCCGTCGGGGCCGAGGATCACCTGGACGTACCACGGGCCGGCCTCGATCCCGAGCGCGGCGACCGCCCGGATGGCCGTGGCGGCCGCGCCGGACGGGTCGCGATCGGGCGGGTAGACGTGACGGCGGGCGACGCCGGGCGCGTCAGGGAAGTGCACGCGGTCGTTCACCGCCGCGGCGATGCCGAGGCCCTCGGCGGTGAAGCCGTTCACGGTCACCTCCGGGCCTGGGACGAAGGCCTCGTAGAGCACCCGTCCGCTGCGCGAGCCGGTCCTGGCCCGCCGCGTTGCCTGCTCGAGATCGGCCGGGCCGGCGACGATCGACATCGCCCGCTGCCCCTGGCGGTCGGGCGCCTTGACGACGCTCGGGTAGGACGGCGGCGCGCCTGCCGACCATGCCGGCTGCGGCACGCCGGCCGCGTCGAGGGCCCGCCGCTGGGCGATCTTGTCGGTCGCGAGCACCGCCGCGCCGGCGACGATCGGGTGCGGGAGGCCGAGGTCGCGGGCGACCGCCGCCGCGATCCGCACGGGCCAGTCGGTGCCGGGGGCGATCAGGCCCGCCG
>JBOHBE010000083.1:0-9558 GCA_050698235.1 Gaiellales bacterium | reverse complement strand
CCCGAAAATGTACGCAGCGGCCGTTCGAGGTCGGCCGGCGAGAACCCCAGGCCGCGCGCAACCGACTCGAGCCGCGTCCGCCAGGCGTAGCCGCCGGCGCGCTCGAACTCGCGCTGCGCGGTGTCGTAGCGGCGAAGGACGGCGTCGGTGGGGTGCTCGGTCATCCGCGTCTCGAGCTCGCGCAGCTCGGCCTCGAGCTGCTCCGCCTTCGCGGCCCCGGCGCCGACGTACGAGCCCAGCGTGTCGGATCCGGCGAGGGGCGGACGCTGGTCGTGGAGGGCCACGCGCGTCCCCAGCGGCATCGAGATCTCGCCCTGGTCCGCGGTGAGCTCACCCGCCAGGATGCGTAACAGCGTCGTCTTGCCGGCGCCGTTTCGACCCACGAGCGCGACCCGGTCGCGGGGGCGCAGGATGGCCGATACGTCGGCCAGAACTTCGTCCGCGCCGTACGAGAGAGCCACGGAGGTGACGTGCACGGTCATGGCCGTATGATGGCGGGCCGTGGTGGCCCTCTTCCCCACCTGCCTCGGCGAGGCGCTGAATCCGGCTGCCGTCCGTGACTCCGAGCGGCTCCTGGCCGCGGCCGGCGTCGCCTCCGGACGGCCCTCCGGAGCGACCTGCTGCGGGCAGCCGGCGTGGAACAGCGGGTTCGTCGCCGACGCGCGCAGGGTCGCGCGGCGCACGCTCCGTGCGCTGTCGGATGCCGATGTCGTCGTTGTCCCCGCCGGGTCGTGCGCAGCGATGATCCGCGTCCATTGGCGCCACCTCTTCCACGGCGAGCGCGACCAGGAGGCGGCCCAGGGGATCGCCGCCCGGACGTTCGAGCTCTCGCAGTACCTCGTCGACGAGCTGGCCTGGCGGCCGCCCGCACCGGCCGAGCGATCCGAGGTCGCCTACCACGACTCGTGCCACATGCTGCGCGAGCTCCGGCTTCACGACCAGCCAAGGGCGCTGCTCGCGGCGGTCGCGAACCTGAAGGAGCTGCCGCGCGCCGACCGCTGCTGCGGCTTCGGCGGCACGTTCTCGGTCCGCTATCCCGACGTGTCGACCGCGATGGCCGACGACAAGCTGGCCTCTGCCGCCGCCGTCTCGGCGGGCACGGTGGCGAGCGCCGACCCGGGATGCGTGATGCAGATCGAGGGCCGTGCCTCGAGGGTCGGAGCCGGGGTCAGAGTCGTCCACCTCGCGACCGTCGTCGCCGAGGCGCTGTGAGCGGCTTCGAGTCGCGCGCCGCAGCGGCCCTGGCCGACCCGCACAAGCGCGCCAACGTGCCACGGTTCGCCGAGCGGGCGGCGGACAACCGCGTCCGCGGGCTCGGCGGCGTCGACTTCGAGGCGCTGCGCACGGCGGGTGAGGCGGCCCGGTCGCGGGCGATCGCCGACCTTCCGGCCCTCCTCGACTCGCTTCAGGAGAAGCTCGAGGCGGCGGGCGCCGTCGTCCACCGGGCCCCCACGGGCGCCGATGCGGCGGCCTACGTCACGGACGTCGTGCTCCGCCACGGCCGTATGGCGGTCAAGGGCAAGTCGATGGCGGCCGAGGAGATCGGCCTGAACGAACGCCTCGAGGCCGCCGGCGTCGAGGTCGTCGAGACCGACCTCGGCGAGTTCATCGTGCAGACCGCGGGCGAGGCGCCCGAGCACATCATCATCCCGGCCATCCACAAGACGACCGATCAGGTGCGCGATCTGTTCGAGCCGCTCGCCGGGCGCCCGATCGGCGACGACCCGGCCGAGCTCACCGCGTTCGCCCGCGACCACCTGCGAAGCCGCTTCCTCGAGGCGCCCGTCGGGATCACCGGCGTCAACTTCGCGGTCGCCGAGACCGGCACGATCGTGCTCGTCACGAACGAGGGCAACGGCCGCATGTGCTCGGGCCTTCCTCCGGTGCACATCGCGATCATGGGGATGGAGCGC
This sequence comes from Gaiellales bacterium, assembly GCA_050698235.1. Taxonomy (GTDB): domain Bacteria; phylum Actinomycetota; class Thermoleophilia; order Gaiellales; family JAICJC01; genus JAICJC01. The sequence continues at coordinate 7,645 of JBOHBE010000083.1, read as the reverse complement.
GTCGTCGCCGACCTGGCCGATCTGGCGGTGCTGCTGCCACTCCTCACCCGCTCCGGGACGGGCCAGAAGATCACGTCGTACGTCACGCTCCTGAACGGCCCTCGCCGGGGCGACGAGGAGGACGGGCCCGAGGAGATGCACGTCGTGATCCTCGACAACGGCCGCTCACGCGTTCGCGAGACGCCGTACCGGAGCGTGCTCAACTGCATCCGCTGCGGGGCGTGCCAGAACGTCTGCCCCGTCTACCGCCAGGTCGGCGGGACCGCCTACGGGTGGGTGTACGGGGGCCCGATCGGCGCCGTCCTGACGCCGCTCCTGCATGGCGACCAGGAGCTGGGGCACGCCTCGTCGCTGTGCGCCGCGTGCGACGACGTGTGCCCGGTCAAGATCCCCCTGCACGAGCTGCTCCTCGGGCTGCGCCGGGACCGCGCCGCCGACTCGGCCGGCCTGCTCGAGCGGCTGGCCTTTCGCCTGTGGAGCTTCGCCTGGAGCCGGCCGCGGCTCTTCCGGCTCACGGTCCGGCTGGCCGGGCGCGCCCGCGGGCCGCTTCCGATCCTCCGCCGCTGGACGCGGACGCGAGACCTCGAGGTGCACCGGTGATCGAGGAGTTCACGCGCGAGCTCGAGGCCGTCGGAGGGCACGTTCACCACGGCCGCGCCGCGCTCGAGGAGCTCGCCGGCGAGGGCGTCTCGGTGACGCCCTGCCTGGTCCTCATCGCCGAGACGGGAACGGCCGTCGTGTCGGCCCGGCTCTCGGCCGGCCGCCGCCGGGGGCTCGTCGACCCCGTGCACGTCATCCAGGCGACTCCCGGGCAGCTCGTCCCCGACCTTGCCGCCGCGCTTCGGGTCATCGGCCCCGAGCTGGCGGCGGCGTCGGCGGTCACGCTCGTCACCGGCCCGAGCCGCACCGCCGACATCGAGCAGAACCTGATCCGGGGTGTGCACGGGCCGGGCGAGGTGCATGTGGTATTCGTGGAGCCGTCGTGAGCGCCGCCCCCTCGACCGAGTTCCTCTATCTGAGCCAGGAGGACGTCGTGGCGGCGGGCGGCACCGACATGGCCGCGATGATCGACGGGATGGCGCGCGCGTTCGCCGTCAAGGCCGACGGCGGGGTCTTCATGCCGCCCAAGGTGATGATCACGTGGTCGGACGGGCCGGGCACCGAGGAGCGCGACGGCCGAATCATGGCGATGCCCGCCTACATCGCCGGTGAGTTCGACGTCGCCGGTCTCAAGTGGATCCCCAGCGTCCCCCAGAACCCGGAGCGAAACGGCCTTCCGCGCGCCAACGCGCTCATCCTCCTGTCCGACCGCACGACGGGCCTTCCGCTCGCGGTCATGGACGGGACGGTGGTGAGCGCCATGCGCACCGGCGCGGTCACCGGGCTCGCGGTGCGGCACCTCGCCGTCCCGGGCTCGCGGGTGGCGTGCCTTCTGGGCGCGGGCGTGCTCGCACACACGCAGCTCGACGCCCTCCGGATCGCCATGCCCGAGCTGGCCGAGGTGCGGGTCTACGACCCGCGCGCCGATCGGTGCGCGGCGTTCTGCGCCGCGCGGGCGGCCGCCACCGGCCTCGACGTCCGGCCGGCGGCCACGGCGGAGGCCGCCGTTCGCGGCGCGGCGGTCGTCGTGCCGGCCACGATGGCGGTCGACCCCACGTTCACGCCCGAGTGGCTCGACGAGGGCGTGACCGTGGTGCTCGTGTCGAGCCTCGACGGCCCGATCGACCTGCACGCGACCAGCGACCTGCTGGTCGTCGACGACTGGGTGCACGAGTCCACGCATGACGGCCGCTACGCCCAGCGGCTGGTCGCCGCGGGCGTGCTGGACGGCGGAGGCGGCGGCGTGGCGGAGCTCTGCGACGTCGTCACCGGCCGCCACCCGGGCCGTGCCGCCGCGCACGACCGGGTGGTCGTCAGCCCGGTCGGCCTCGCGATGGACGACGTCACGGCGGCCAAGCACGTCCTCAACCGGGCCGTCGACGCCGGCCTGGGGACGACGCTCAGGCTGCGCTCGGGCCCCCCGGTCTGGGAGTGAAGGGCGTCCTTCTGCGCTCGCGCGACGGGCGCAGGTTCCTCGTCGCGCAGCTGATGGACTCGATGGCCGGCGGGCTCAGCCTGGTTGTCCTGCCCTGGATGGTGCTCGACGCTGGCGGCTCCCGGTCCCTCGCCGGCGCCGCATTTCTGATCGCGACGATCCCGTACCTCGTCCTCGGCCTGCACGCGGGCGAGCTCGGCGACCGCAGGGGGCGGCGCCGGATCATGGTGTCGGCGGCCGTGCTTCAGGCCGTGGCCGCATGCGTGCTTCCGTTGACCGTGGCCCTTGGCCCCGCCGCCAATGACCTGCCCCTGGCGCTCATCTTCGCCGCCGGGATGGGTGTGACCGCCGGGCGGGTGTTCGTCGATGCCGCGGCGTTCGGCGCGACCGCGCGGCTCGTGGGCGATGAGCACTTCGTCGAGGGTCAGGCCAACCTCTCGCTGGTGTGGTCGCTCGGATTCCTGATCGGCCCTGCGCTCGGAGGCGCCTTGATCGGGCTCGTGGGCGCGGTCGAGGCGCTGTGGGTCGAGGCGGCGGGGTTCGCCCTGGCGGCCGTGCTCCTGGCGTCGATCCGGACGGAGCTCGGCCCCGAGGCGGCGGAGGGCGCCCGCCGGGCGGGGGTGCTCTCGGGCGTCGAGGTCGTCGCTCGCGACCGCACGCTCCGCCGGCTCACGTCGGTCAGCATGGCGTGGAACCTCACCGTGAACGTCTTTTACGCCCTGATGGTGGTGTTTCTACGGACCCACCTGCACGCGAGCGGGCCCGAGGCCGGCAGGATGCTGGCGATCGGCGGAGCCGCGGGGCTCGCCGGCGGCGCGATCGCACCGCTGGCCCGCGAGCGCCTGGGTCCGACCGGCGCCCTTCGGGCCGGCCTCATCGGCTCGGCGGCCGCCTCGGTGATCCTCGCGCTCGCTCCGGGGCTCGGCGTCGCAACGGCGGGGTTCGCCGGGCTCGAGATCACGGGCCTCTTCTTCATCACGCTCGTGATCGGCGAGCGCCAGACCCGGGCCGCCCCGGCCCAGCAGGCTCGGGTCGGGATCACCGGGCGCATGGCCGCCCTCCTGGCTGCCTCGATCGGCGCGGTTGCGGCGAGCGCGCTCGTCGCGGTGATCTCGCCCGGGGGCGTGTTCGTGGTCGCCGCGGCCGCAACGGTGGCGGTCGCCGCCGTCTCGGTGCCCCTGGTTCGCCTGGAGGCCGACGGTTCTGACTAGGCGCCGAGCGCGTGGCGGGCGACCTGGAGCGAAACTCGATCCCGGTCGACGACGCCGTACGAGCCGCCGCGGTCATCGATGACGGCGAGATACCGGCGATCCGCATCCAGAATCCGGCGAAGGCCGGCGGGCCGGTCGAGCTCACGGCGCCGGATCCACTCGCGCTCGAGCGCGATCCCCGAGATCTCGATGATGAGGGCGGAGTCGACCGGCGGCGAGTACCGCTGCTCCACGGTTGCCGCGGGGTCCGCTGCGAGCTCCGTGAAGTAGGAGTCGGCGGCGGAGTCGAGATCGACGATCGGCGTGCGCTTGCGCACGTTCCGGTAGACAGGATGCTCGCGCTCGATCGATCGCCGGAGCGCCTTGGGTGAGCACATCCCGACGAACTCGGTGGAGCCCCCCTCACGCTTTTCGAACACGAGTCGGCGCACCCCGGTTCTGGCTTCCAGCAGGAACGCGACGAAGTAGAGGGAGGCGAGAGTCAGACGCGCCCCGGCGAGATCGATGGCGACGACGTCGACGCGCTCGGCCTCGATTCTCTTGACGCCCTTGCCGATGTCGCCTGACAGCGACGACATGTCGGCGATGGACGCGTCGGCGAGCGAAACGGCTTGATCGATCTCGGTCATCTGGGGTGCGACGGTGCGCTCATCCAAGCTGCGGAATGACATTGCCACTGGCCCAGCGTTCAGCGTGCTCAGGTGCTTCGACGCGAACGGAAGGAGCCACGGGACGATGGGCACCGCTGCCACGGCAAGCAGCCACGGCATGTCGCGCAGCGCTGTATCGGGAAGCTCCGAGCGGATGACCACCATGCACGCGAGGGACGCGAAGAACACCGCCATCCCGGCAAGCGGGTATTCCGGGGGAGGCTGGAGCCGGCTGAGCCAGGCCGCGCGGACTTTCGGCGGGGAGACGAACGACCTGGGTGCCGCGATGGCTGCCATGTCCCACCCGACGGCGGGACGTGGCGGGATCTTCCGCTAGCCGGTCTGCCGGGCCGGCGGCGGCGCGCCCTCGCCGGCACCCACGTGTGTCGCTCGCAGCGCCCGGCCGATGTAGCGGAAGACGTGCACCTGGAAGACGACCATCCAGACGGCCGCGACGACCAGGTGGGTTCTGGCGATGAGCGAGGTGTGCGACGGATCCCAGACGAGCGGCAGGCCTGACAGGAGGAGCGGCACGGATGAGACGAGCAGCACGAGCGACAGACCCGAGGTGAGCGCGTACCGGCGTTCCGTGCCCTCGCGGAGGCGGCCCGGCTCGAGCGCCCGCAGCTTGAATGCGATCAGCACGAGGCCGGCGGTCGACGTGAGCGTATGCGTCCACGCCATCGCCGCCGACGGCCGGTCGTCGCGCAGATCGACCGTGTAGATCAGAAGGCCGGTGACGAGCCCGGTGATGAGCAGGGGCAGCGCGGCGGTCGAAAGCCGGGCTGTCGTGGCCGCCACGGCGCGGGGCGGCGTCGCCGCCGCCTGCTTCCGGCTGTGCCATTCGGCCAGCTCCTCGTCGGAGAGATGGGCAGGCGGCAGCCGCATGGCGTAGACGCCGAACCGGGCCAGAAACCCGAGCCCGACCACCGCAGGCAGGAAGTGCGGGATGTGCAGGAGCACGAACTGCACGCGTCCAGCGTAGCTCCACTGCCGTTGCTCCCGTCCCGCGACCGGCATAAGATGCGCCGCGGTGTCAGCGTTTCTGAGAGTCGGATTCGTCGCCGTGGTCCTAGGGGCGCTGGGGGCGCTCGCCGTTTGGCTCCTGCCCTCGTGGTTCCCGGTCGCCGCAGCGGTCCAGGCTCAACGCCAGGACCAGCTCTATTTCTGGCTCATGGTGATGAGCTCGTTCATCTTCGCCCTCGTCATCGTGTTCCTGGTCTACATGATGGTGAAGTTCCGGGCGAAGCCGGGCGACGACTCCGACGGCGCGCCCATCCACGGGCACACGGGGCTCGAGATCCTGTGGACGGTCATCCCGATCGTGATCGTGCTCGGCTTCGCCATCTACGGCGCCGCGGCGCTCGGCCGGAACGAGGCGCTCGCGAAGGACCGGCTGATCGTCGATGTCCAGGGCCAGCAGTTCGCGTGGACGTTCACGTACCCGAGCTACGGCGGGCTCAAGACCGGGATCCTGGCGCTGCCGGTCGGCCGCCAGGTCGAGTTCCGGATCAGCGCGGTCGAGCACGACGTGATCCACTCGCTCTACATCCCGGCGTTCCGGCTGAAGCAGGACGCCGTCCCGGGCGTGCCGCAGAAGATGATCGCGACGCCCGACCGGCTCGGCACCTACATGGTGACCTGCGCCGAGCTGTGCGGCATCGGGCACAGCCAGATGCGGACGGTCCTGCACGTCTTGAAGCCGGCCGACTTCGCGGCCTGGATCGCGCAGCAGAAGAAGGCAGCCCAGGCGCCTGCGGGCGGCGGCAACACCGATCCGGCGGCGCTCTTCTCGTCGACCTGCGCGAGCTGCCACACGTTCACGCCGGCCGGGGCGAAGGGCACGATCGGCCCCAACCTCGACAACCTTGCCGCCGACGCCGCGAAGTACGGCGCCGGTCAGTCGCCTGAGGACTACGTGAAGGAGTCGATCACGGACCCGGAGAAGGTCGTGGTCTCGGGCTATCCGGGCGGCGTCATGCCCCCGAACTTCGGGACGAGCCTCACGGCCGCCCAGATCGACGCGCTGGTCAAGTATCTGTTGGAAGGCGGGAACTGAATTGGTTGCACATGCCCAGGAGATAGCGGGACCGGTCCACCATCACGGCAGCGACGGGCCGAAGCGCAGCGTGTGGCTGCGCGGGAGCTGGGTCCGTGCGCTCTGGGTCGCGACGTTCATGGGGCTCGCGGCCGCGGGCATCGTCATGGGGATCCGCGACCTCACCGGCCGTACGCCCTACAGCGCCGGAGTCGTCCAGACGTTCGTGATGCTCTTCGCCGGCGTCGGCTTCACGATCGGGATCGGCTGCTGGGACTACTGGTGGGGCTACCTGATCGGCCGTCCCACGCCGGAGCACGAGGACCACTCCAACCACGGCGCGTACTCGTGGAAGGACTACTTCAAGGTCAACACCGACCACAAGGTGATCGGCGTCCAGTACCTGGTCACGACGTTCATCTTCTTCATGATCGGCGGCCTGCTCGCCGAGCTGATGCGGGCCGAGCTCGCGACGCCGGGCCAGCAGTACTTCGCGCCGGGCACGTTCAACGGGCTCTTCTCCGTGCACGCCGCGCTCATGATCTTCCTGTTCGTCATCCCGGCGTTCGCCGGCCTCGGCAACTTCGTGATCCCGATCATGATCGGGGCTCAGGATATGGCGTTCCCGCGCTTGAACGCGCTCAGCTTCTGGATGCTGCCGGTCGCCGGCATGTGCATGGTCTCGTCGTTCCTCGTGGGGCCGTTCGACGCGGGCTGGACGAACTACGTGCCGCTCGCCGTGCACGGGCCGGCCGGCCAGACGATGTGGGTGATGGGCGTGCAGTTCGCCGGCGCCTCGTCGATCGCGACCGCGGTCAACTTCCTCGTCACGATCGTCACCATGCGCGCGCCGGGAATGGGGTTCTGGCGGATGCCGCTCCTGGTCTGGGCGAACCTCGCCACCTCGACGCTCGTTGTCCTGGGGACGCCGTTCATCGCAGGCGCGCAGTTCCAGGTGCTGTTCGACCGGATCATGCACACCCACTTCTACGACCCGACGCACGGCGGCAACGTCATCGCCTACCAGCACATCTTCTGGTTCTACTCGCACCCGGCGGTCTACATCATGATGCTGCCCGGGTTCGGGATCATCTCCGAGGTGATCGCGATCCATTCGCGAAAGCCGATCTTCGGCTACAAGCTGATCGCGATCTCGACCGTCGCGATCGGCGTGCTCGGGTTCACGGTGTGGGCTCACCACATGTTCGTCTCGGGCATGGCCCCGTGGCTGCGGGTCCCGATGATGTTCACGACGATGGCCATCGCCGTCCCGACAGGCATCAAGATGTTCTCGTGGCTCGCGACGATGTGGCGGGGCGTGATCCACCTGACGACGCCCATGCTGTTCGCGTGCGGCTTCCTGGCGACGTTCGTGATCGGCGGCCTGTCGGGAATCTTCCTGGCCGTGATCCCGGTCGACATCGCGACATCAGACACCTACTTCGTCGTCGCGCACATCCACTACGTGCTCTTCGGCGGCTCGTTCTTCGGGATCTTCGGCGGGCTCTACTACTGGTGGCCGAAGATGTTCGGCCGCATCCTGGACGAGAACCTCGGGAAGCTCCACTTCTGGCTCGTGTTCGTCGGCTTCAACCTGACGTTCTTCCCGCAGCACATGCTCGGGCTGCTGGGCATGCAGCGCCGCATCTACACGTACAACCACCATGGCCTCTGGGCGGCCTACAACATGGTTTCCTCGATCGGCTCGTAC
>JBOHBE010000082.1:0-9399 GCA_050698235.1 Gaiellales bacterium | reverse complement strand
TCTCGATTGCGCCGTCGATGAACCCGGCCCAGCCACTCGCGTAGTCGGAGCCAGCGAGGAAGAGGCGGCCGTCCGGCTCGACGGTGCCCGCGTGCAGCCGGCTCAGCTGCCCGGGACGGAGCATCGGCCAGGTGCCGCGGCTCAGCTCGTCCTCGACCCAGTCGTGCCCGGCAACCGCCGCCACCTCGGCGTCGGGGAGCCACGCGCGAAGCGTCTGCTCCACTGCTCCGCGGTCCGAGACGTCGAGGGCGTGACTGTCGATCCCGAAGCCGACGAGCACCGAGTCGCCGTCGATCCAGTGCTCGGATTGCACCCACACGAGCGGGTGCGTGACGTCGGCCATCAGCACCACCGGATCGAGATGCCCCCGCACGCGAATCCATACCTTTGTGCCGCACGAGGGCTGGCCCTCGTCGGCGGCGGCCTGCTTGGCCGGGCTCAGCGCCGGGGTGAACCGGATCCTGCTGAGGACGTTCCGGGGCACCGTGACGACGGCCGCCCGACCGGTCACCTGGCCGCCCGACGACAGGTGCGCGGCGACGACGCCTTCCGCCTGGGTGAGGGCGGCGACGTCGGCGCCCGTACGGATCTCGGTCTGCCGGGCGTCCGCCAGCATCGCCTCGAGAAGGGCCCTCGTTCCACCCGCGACCTTGTATGTCGCGCACGCCGTGTCGAGGAGCTCAGAGCTCCACGCGGCCAGCGCCACCCATCGCAGGCCCTGCGTGAGGGCGCCCTGGTCGAGCCGGCAGTGGAAGTGCAGCGACCAGAGCGCCTCCGTGAGCGGCCGCACCGCGCTCTTCATCTCGGTGGCCGCGAACCGGTCGGCCATCGTGACGCCGTCCAGGTCACGGACGCGCTCCGCCTCGGCCATCGGCTCGTACGGTCGCGGGAACACCGTGGCCGAGTCGGCAACCGCGGGCGCCGATCCCTCCTCGAGGATGCCGAAGAGCTCCGCGGGCGCGCCCTCGTCGCGAGTGCCTTCCACGAGCCAGACGGCCCGCTCCGCCGTGGGGCTGCTGACAACTCCGAGTCCGTACCGCGAGATCTCGGCCCAGACGTGAGGCTGGATCCAGTGCACCCACGTACCGCCGAGCTCGAGGTCCAGACCGAGGCGGCGATCGATCCACGTGCGCCCTCCCAGACGGTCGCGCGCCTCGAGGATGACCTTCCTCAGCCCGTGGCGGTTGAGCTCGCGGGCGGCCGTCACACCCGCGAAGCCCCCACCGACGATGACGACGTCGACGTCTGGCTTCATCCGCGGGCCAGCGTACCGGGCCAGGCCGCTGCTTACGCGTCCGTCGCGATCATCACGTCCGACGCCTTGATGATCGCCGTGGCGGTACTGCCCTCCCGGAGCCCGAGCTCGTTGACAGCCTCGACGGTGATCGACGCGACGATCCGCTGGCCTCCGACGTCGAGCACGACGTTGGCGATGGCTTCTCCGCGGTTGATCGACGTGACTGTGCCGGTGAGATGGTTCCGGGCGCTGAGCTTCATGTTGACTCCCTCGACTGATTGATGCGGTATATCTTCCCCGTAACGCCCGGTAGTCTATCGCTGACTACAAGGCTATTCCGCTTCGAAGGCCGTCTCCACCGCCCGTGGGGCGGCCTTCGTGTTGAGTAGTGCGTCGACGAAGCGCGACGCGGCCCTCGTGGTCTCAAGCCTGAACGCGACCAGCAGCTCCTCGGCGCCGTCGACCTCGGCGCATCGCTCAGCGAGCGACGTCTCGATCTCGCCCAGCACGCGGTGCTGCTCCGCGAGCATCCGCCGCTGGTCGACGCCTGCGCGGCTGCCGAGCACGAGCTTCAGGAGGAGCGCGGAGCGCAGGTCGCGCACGTGGAGGACGGGCTCCTCGAGCCACCTCCGCACCGCCGCCCGCCCGCGGCGAGTGGGCGAGTAGATCGACCGCTCCGGCCCGCGCGGGCTGGCCTCGCTCCGGGTCGCGGCAATCAGCCCGTCGCCCTCGAGCACGTCGATCGAGCGATAGACAAGCGCCCGCCGCACCGTCCAGACCGAGCCGATCTCGCCGTCAGGTGCCAGCGCGCGCACCAGCAGCCAGCCGTGGGCGTCGCCCTCGCAGAGCAGCGCCAGGACAGACCACTCGGCGAGCGACAGCGACGCGTCAGCCACGCGGGCCATCACGCCCCTCGGCGATCCGCGCAAGGAGGGCCGCCGCCTCGGCGAGCACCTTTCGCTCCCGAGCGGTCAGGTCGCGCCGGATGGCATCGGCCAGCCAGTCGTCACGGCGGCGCCGGTCAGCCGCGAGCGCCTCGCGCCCGGCCGCCGTGAGCCCGATCAGTGCTCGGCGCTTGTCCGTGGCGTCGGGCTCGCGCGACACGAGCCCGGCCGTGAGCAGCGCGGCGACGGTGCTCGCCATCGACTGCGGGCGCACGCGCTCTCCCGCCGCCAGGTCGCTGACGCCCGCCGGCCCCGTCCGGTCGAGGCGGCCGAGGACGGTGACCTGCGACAGCGACAGGTCGCGGCGCTCGGCGCGCAGACGCCTGATCAGCTGGCCGATGACGACGCGCAGGTCGCTGGCGAGTGTGGCGGGCTCGGTCAAGGTATGCAGCTTAACTCAACAGTTTGACTGTAGAGTTCGGGTAGGGCATGGACTCGGGACGCTACAAGTGGATCGCGCTCTCGAACACCACGCTCGGCGTGCTCCTCGCGACGCTCGACGCGTCGATCACGCTGATCGCGATGCCCGACATCTTCCGCGGGATCAAGCTCGACCCGCTGGTTCCTTCGAACAGCTTCTACCTTCTGTGGATGATCCTCGGCTACCTCGTGGTGTCGAGCGTGCTCATCGTGAGCCTGGGCCGCATGGGCGATATGTACGGACGCGTGCGAATCTACAACCTGGGGTTCGTCATCTACACCGTCGCCTCGCTCCTGCTCACGATCGACTGGATGACCGGCCGCGACGGGGCGACGTATCTGATCGTGTTCCGCATCGTTCAGGGGCTCGGCGGCGCCTGCCTTCTCGCCAACGCGGCGGCGATCATCACCGACGCGTTCCCGCAGAACCAGCGCGGGATGGCGCTGGGCATCAACAACATCGTCGGGGTGAGCGGGATGTTCGTCGGCCTGGTGCTGGGCGGGATCCTGGCCCCGATCGACTGGCGGCTCGTGTTTCTGATCTCGGTGCCGGTCGGCCTCTTCGGCACCGTGTGGGCGTACCTCAAGCTCGAGGAGCGAAGCACTCCCCGGCGGGCCAGGGTCGACTGGTGGGGCAACATCACGTTCGCGCTCGGCCTGGTGCTCGTGATGGTCGCCGTGACCTACGGCATCCGCCCCGCCGGCGGCCATTCGACGGGCTGGACGAGCACCCGGGTCGTCGTCCTGCTCGCGGGCGCAGCGGTGAGCTTCACGGTCTTTGCGATCGCCGAGCAGCGCGTGCCCGACCCGATGTTCCGGCTGCCGCTGTTTCGCATCCGCGCGTTCACGTTCGGCACGCTCTCGACGTTTCTCTCGGCCGTCGCCCGGGGCGGGCTCATGTTCATGCTGATCATCTGGCTCCAGGGCATCTGGCTCCCGGAGCACGGCTACAGCTTCGAGCGGACGCCGCTCTGGGCCGGGATCTACATGCTTCCGCTGACCGTTGGCATGCTCGTCGCGGGCCCGACGTCGGGCTATCTCTCCGACCGCTTCGGCGCGCGCCCGTTCGCCACCGCCGGCATGGTCGCGGCCGCCGCGAGCTTCGGGCTTCTGTTGCTCCTCCCGACCGACTTCCGATACCCGGAGTTCGCGCTCATCCTGGCGCTCACGGGCATCTCGATGGGCATGTTCGCGTCGCCCAACCGCGCCGGGGTGATGAACAGCCTCCCGGCCGCCGACCGCGGCGCCGGCGGCGGGATGAACCAGACGTTCCAGAACTCCGCGCAGGTGCTCTCGATCGGGATCTTCTTCACGCTCATGATCGTGGGCCTGGCGGCGACGCTGCCCGACACGCTCCTCGGCGGGCTCCAGGCCCACGGCGTTTCGCACGCCACGGCCGAGCGGGTCGCTCACCTGCCGCCTGTCTCCATCCTGTTCGCGGCGTTCCTCGGCTACAACCCGATTCAGCACCTGCTGGGCGCCGGCGGGCTGCACGCACTGTCCGCCCACAACCAGGCGACGCTCACGGGGCCGTCGTTCTTCCCCAGCCTGATCTCAGGGCCGTTCCGCGACGGTCTGCATGCCGCGTTCACGTTCTCGATCGCCGCCTGCCTCGTGGCGGCGGCTGCATCGCTCATGCGCGGTGGGCCGCGGACGATCGGCGAGGCCGAGCCGGCGCCTGCGCTGGCCTCGGCCCGCCGGTCGTAAGATCCCGGCATGGCCACATTCCACGTCGTGGTGCACCGATCGGGCCCGGAGTGGAAGAGCTCGGCGCCGCTCGAGGAGCAGTCCGGCTGGGTCGAGCACGCCGACTTCATGGAGGGGCTGGTCGACCAGGGCTTCATCGTGCTGGGCGGACCGCTCTCCGACGAGTACCGCGTGGTGCACGTCGTCGAGGCCGCCTCCGAGGAGGATGTCCGCTCGACCCTCGCGCGCGATCCCTGGAGCGAGACCCACCTCCAGATCGCGGTCATCGAGCCCTGGACGATCCGGCTCGACGCACGCCGGCGCTCGTAGGCTAGGCGAGGTCGGCGACCGCGCGACCCGAGGCCGCAAGGGCCGTGACGAACCGGCGCATGCCGGGGTCGTCGGCCGCCGGAAGGAGCGCCACCTGGTATCCGCCGTCGAGCAACGCGACCACCTGATCGACGGCCGCGGCGACCAGCGGATGGCTGATGTCCGCCGGCAGATCCGGCGGCGGGAGCGCGACGACGCCCCACCCGCCCAGGGCGAGCTCGCCCAGGCGGTCGCGGGCGCCCGGCGGCGGGTTCACAACCACGTCGGGGACGACCACCACCCGGCGCGACCTGCCGTCACCGCGCATCGCTCACCCTCCCGTTCTTCAGTACCGCGTCGAGGGTTGCGAGCTCCGAGGCCTCGTCATAGTCGAACAGGTCCTGCCCGATGCCGACGATACGGACGTCGAGCACCACGCCCGACAGCTGGTCGAGCAGCGTCTCGGTGAAGACGCCGGCCCCGAGCGTGACGGGATAGTCCTCGTCGCGCGGCTTGTCGGGGCGTCCCCCCCACTCCTCGCTTGCCGCGGTCAGCTCGACGCCCATGCTGGGGCTACCGTCGATCCCGATGACGATCACTCGCGCGCCGGTGGCGAGGTCGGCCCGGATCTGTGCGGCCACCGGCTCGGCCAGGCGGCGGCAGTGCGCGCGGTAGACGGGCGTGTCGTACTGCTCCCGCACCGCCCAGAACCGCTGCGTGCCGCCGAACGCCAGCTCCGGGCACGGCATCTGGCGGATGGTGCAGCCGTGGTCGCGAAGGAGCGCGAGCACCGGCGAGTAGACGCCCGCACAGCGCGCGCCCTCGTCGACCTTCGCGTTGGCGTTCAGGAGGCAGTGCGCGAGGTAGCAGACCGTCTTCATGGCACCAGCACGATCTTTCCGACGTGGCGGCGGTCGTCCATGTAGGCGTGCGCATCCGACGCGTCCGAGAGCCGGAACGTGCGGTCGACGGGCACGGAGATGCGCCCGTCGAGCGCCATCTGGAGCGCCGTCTGGATCTCGTCCGGGGTCGCCGCCCGGAAGCCGAGGATGCGGTGCCCGTGCCGGAAGAGCTCAATGATGTCGAGTGGGACGACCTCGCCGGCGTGGGCCCCGCACGTGACGAGGCGGCCGTCCGGCGCCATCGCCGCAAGGTGCTCCGGGAAGCGGGGGCCGCCGGTCGTGTCGACGACAACGTCGACACCGCGGCCTCCCGTGGCCTCGGCGACAGCCTCGGCAACCGGCGTCTCGAGGTAGCAGAACACGACGTCGGCGCCGAGCCCCCAGACCGCGGCGGCCTTCTCGGACGCGCCGACCGAGGCGATCACGCGCGCGCCGGCGATCACCGCGGCCTGTACGGCGGCACCGGCCACTCCGCCCGATGCCGAGGGCACGAGCACGGTCTCGCCGGCTCGGACGCCGGCCACGCTCGTCACCATCGACCACGCCGTCGACGCGACGCACTGGGCTGCGGCAGCGGGGATGAACTCGTCGTCGCCCTCGAGCGGGATGACCGCGCGGGCGGGGACCGTCGCCAGCTCGGCGTAGCCTCCCCAGCGGTCGGTGCCGAAGACGACGAATCGTTCGCACAGGTCCTGGCGCCACCGGGTGCACGCCGTGCACGTGCCGCACGAGTACTGCTGGTAGGCGGTCACCGGGTCGCCCGGCGCGATCCCCTCGACGTCGGCCCCGACGGCGGCGACCCGGCCCGCGAACTCGGCGCCGAGCACCCACGGCATGGTGAACGGCCAGCGCGACGTGCCGGCCCGGGAGTCGAGGTCGCTGTGGTTCAGGCCGCACGCCCGCACCTCGATCACCACCTCGTCGGGGCCGGGGACCGGGTCGTCGACTTCCTCCCAGAGCATCACCCCGGGCCCGCCGTACTCGCGAAACGTCGCTGCCCTCATCAGTCCCTGAACGCCGGCATGTCGGCATAGGCGATGGGCTCGGGCCATCCATAGGCGCCCGCCTTGCTCGTCGAGAGCCCGCAGCGCCACAGCGAGAAGGCCATCATGGCGCCGAACGCCACGCCGTCGCAGACGGGCACGCCGACGTCGCGCCGCACGGCCGCGGCGACGTCGGCCATGCCTCCGCACGCCAGGACGAGTGCCTCGGCGCCGGCGCCTGACACGACGCGCCGGCCCGCGGCCACGATCGCGGCGGTGGTATCGGGGTTGTGGCTGCCCTGGTCGGCGACGGGGATGTCGAGCGGCTCGACGGCCACGCAGCGGCTCCGCACGCCGTGGCGGTCGAGCATGTCCTCGAGCTCGGGGATGCTCCGCTTCAGCGTCGTGATGACGGCGAAGCGGCGGGCGATCGTGACGGCCGCCTGGAAGGCCGCCTCGCCGATCCCCACGACCGGCGCCTCGGTCAGCTCGCGGGCGGCGCCCACACCCGGATCGCCGAAGCACGCGACGAGATACGCGTCGTGGGCGGGGAGCTCGCGGACGAGCGCCGCCACCTCCGCCGCGGCGACCACAGAATCGGCCTCGCTCTCGATCGAGGTCGGCCCGCGCTCGGGCGACACCGCGGTCACCTCGCACCCCGCCGGCAGGGTCTCGCGCGCCACCTCCGCCATCGCCTCGGTGTGACGGGCGTCGGTGTTGGGGTTGAGAAGCGCGAGCCGGAACACGTCGGTCATTCGCCGCTCACCGCCGGCTCGACCGGCACACCCAGGGAGTAGTCGTCGTGGCACGACAGGTACGCGCCGAAGCCCGGCTCGGCGACGATCTCGCCGTCGGCGTAGACGGTCTCGCCGCGGACGACCGTCCGCACGACCCGGGCCTGCGCCCGGCGCCCGTCGAACGGCGACCACGGGTTCTTCGAATGCTGCTGGCTCTTCGCGTCGACCACCCACTCGCCCTCGAGGTCGTACAGGGCGACGTCGGCGTCGGCGCCCGGCAGCAGCGACCCCTTCCGGGGGTAGAGCCCGGCGATCCGCGCCGCGTTCGTCGACGAGAACCGCACGAACGCGTCGAGCGGCATGCCGCGCCGGTGGTAGGCCTCGTCGAGCACGAGCGGCACGGTCTCCTGGATCACCTGGCATCCGAGAAGGGCGTCGAAGATGTTGTCCCAGCCGGGCTCCTTCTCGGCGAGCGTGTAGGCCGAGTGGTCGGAGATGAGGCAGTCGGCCGTCCCGTCGAGCACGGAGTCCCACAACCGCTCCACGAGGGCGCGGTCGCGCAGCGCCGGCGCACACACGCCATACGGGCCGAGGCGGGCGAGGTCGTCGAGGTCGAGCAGCAGGTGGTGGGGGCAGACCTCCATGGTCACGGGCCGTCCCTCCGCCTTCTCGCGCCGGACGAGATCTGCGCTGACCGGGCTCGAGACGTGGACGATCTGGATGCGTACCCCCACATGCGCCGCGAGGTAAAGCGCCCGGTGCACGGCCTCCTCCTCGACGAACGCGGGCCGGGCCTCGTGGTGGGCCAGCGGATCGGTTCGGCCGGCGGCCGCCATCCGGGCGAGCCCGTCCTGGAGCAGCGAGTCACTCTCGGCGTGGACGAGCACCAGGCCGCCGACCTCCTTCACGCGCCGCATACCCTCGAGGAACTCGGCGTCGGTGACGTTGGGGTACGACGGGTCGGAGATCGGCATGAACGCCTTGAAGCCGGGGGCGCCCTCCTGCCACTGGGCGCCGATCTCGGGCAGCGACGGAGCCGTCAGCG
Organism: Gaiellales bacterium; assembly: GCA_050698235.1. Classification (GTDB taxonomy): domain Bacteria; phylum Actinomycetota; class Thermoleophilia; order Gaiellales; family JAICJC01; genus JAICJC01. Next base: position 1,136 of record JBOHBE010000082.1, on the reverse strand, counting down.
CGCCCCAGAGCCCGAAGTCGATCACGACCTTCTCCCGCGCCATCTCGCGCTTCTGCCGGTAGAGCTCGGCGGTCGTGACGGGCGGGTAGGTGAGCGGGTGCTCCATCACCGTCGTGAAGCCTCCGGCCGCGGCGGCCATCGTGCCCGTCGTGAAGTCCTCGCGCTCGGTGTGCCCTGGGTCCTCGAAGTGGGCGTGCATGTCGATCGCGCCGGGCATCACCACGAGCCCCGACGCATCGATGAGCTCGTCGACCCCGCCCACCGTTCCGGGGTCGGCGATCGCGGCGACACGGCCGCCTTCGATCACAAGGTCGGCCCGACGCACCCCCTCGGCCGTCGCGATGGTCCCGCCGGCGATAACCGTGCGCTGGTCACTCATCCGTTTCCCTCGTTCGTGTGCATCCGTCGCAGCACCGGGCCGGGCACCCCGAGCGTGCCCATGTGATGCACGAGGCGCCCGCGGGCGTCCTCCCAGCTGTCGCCGAGCCACGCGCGCAGGCCCAGACCGTCGATCAGGCGCGCAAGCACCGCGGCCTCGGCAACCGCGTCGATGTTTGCGAGCAGGCCGGCCTCGCGGGCCCGCTCGAGCACGCCCCGGATCTCATGCTCCCAGAGGCCGTCGGTCTCGACCAGCTGGGCGGCGAAGTCGGGGTCGCGGCCGGCGTACGTCCACATCTCGGACCAGAGCCGCCACTCCGCGCGGCGAGCGGGGTCCGCCGGCAGCGCGAGGTTCACGAGCGTCACCAGCTGCTCATCGGGCGCGCCCGCCGAGGCCAGCCGGCTGTGCAGCTCGGCGAACCAGTCCTCCGACGCCGCCAGGAAGGCCCCGACGATCACGGCCTGCTTGTCGGGGAAGTAGTGGGTGAGGACGCCGGTCGTGAAGCCGCCCTCGCGCGAGATATCGCGCATGGTGGTGGTCTCGAGGCCGTTTCGGATGATGACCCGGCACGCGGCCTCGCACACCTCGCGCTGCCGCCGCTCGAACCGTTCGCTCGCCGACGGGTGCGACGCGCTCACAGGAGCGACCTCAGCGTCTCGGCGAGAACGGCGATCGCCGCGGCGACGTCGGGCTCGTCAGAGAGCTCGTCCGGGCGGTGGCTCGCCCCGCCGTTCAGGCTCCGCACGAACAGCATTCC
>JBOHBE010000081.1:0-1950 GCA_050698235.1 Gaiellales bacterium | reverse complement strand
ATGCTGGTCACCGACCAGGTGACCTACGCGGTACAGGTGAACGGCAAGCTGCGCGGCGAGGTCACGGTCGACGCCGCCCTCGAGCAGGACGACATCCTGGCCGCAGCGCGCGCCGTCCCGAACGTCGCGCACCACCTGGACGGCGCGAACGTCGTGAAGGAGATCGTGGTCCCGGGCCGCCTGGTCAGCCTGGTCACCGCTTAACTGAAAAAACGGTGCCAGGCACTACTTTTTCACCGACCTAGAGCCGCGTTGTGGTGCCCTCCTCGTCCTGCTGGCGCAGGTGGTCAGCCATGGTGCGCGGCTGGTCGGAGCGATTTACGCTCCACACGAGCGCGACGAGGCCGGCGACCACGAGGACGACCGTGCACACGGTGACGGCCGCGCCGTAGGACGACCACTCCGCTGCGAGGAGGGTCAGGAGCGCGCACACCATCTTTGCCACGTAGATGGCGTACGCGAGCACGAGGATCGCGGCAGCTGGCCATGAGATCGCGAGCGCCTTCGGACGGAACCGCTTCATACGTCGAGAGTGGGCCTTGGCCGGCCGGCGCTGAGGGGCTCGACCGGGATTGGGTCATATTCGTGACGTATCGAGGCTGGATCCGTGACGGGGACGTCGGTGAGGATGGCGCTCGTGCTCCCGCCGCCCCGCCAGCTCGCCCTCTACGCCGCCGCCGTCGTTCTCGTCCTCGCGATCGGCTGGCGGTACGGGACCGGTGGAGGGGGAGGCGGTGGATATCAGTCGACGCCGGCCTCGCTCCCCGTGGACGCGTCCAGCCCGGGGCCGCAGGTTCTCGTCATCGACGTGAGCGGCGAGGTGCGCCGCGCGGGCGTGTATCGCCTGCCGACCGGCGCGAGGGTGCTGGATGCCGTCCGCAAGGCGCGGGCCGGCAGGCACGCCGACCTCGACGCGCTCAACCTGGCCGCGCGCCTGACCGACGGCGAGCAGATCGTCGTGCCGCGCCGCGGAGCCGGTCCGCCGCCGGCTTCCGGCGCGGGAGGCGCGGCTCCAGCGGCGCCGGTCTCGCTCAACTCCGCGACGCTCGAGCAGCTCGAGACCCTCGACGGGATCGGCCCCGCGCTCGGGCAGCGCATCATCGACTACCGCACCCAGCACGGCGGGTTCCGCTCGATTGCCGAGCTCGACCAGGTGAGCGGCATCGGCCCGGCCCGGCTCGCGGCGCTGCGCGACCATGTCACCCTCTGAGCGGCCGGCTGCCGTTGTCCTCGCAGCCGACGCGGGACTCGTCGCCGCGGCGCTCCATCGCCCGCTGCTCGCGGTGCTCGCCCTCGGGCTCGCCCGCAGCGGCCGATCGGCGTTGATCGTCGGAGCGGCGGCCGCGGTCGCCGTCGCCTGGGGCTCGGCGCGGGTGGCCGAGCTCGATCGCCGCGCGCTCGCGCCGGGGCCGGCGTCCGGCGTCCTCACCGTCACCGGGCCGCCCACGGGCTCTCGGGCGCCTGCGGCCGTCTCGGGAGCGGGGGAGACCGTGATCCTCGTCGCGCCCGGTACGGACCTGGTCGAGGGCAGCGTCTACCGTGCGCGCGGGTCGCTGCGAGAGCTCGATCCGGTCGTTCGCGGGTACTACGCGACGCAGGGCATCCACCTCGAGCTCCGCGCCGCCCGAACCGTTCAGGTCGGCCGCCGCGGTGGGCTGTGGGGTGCGGTGGACGCTGCGCATCGGTATGTCCTCACCCGCCTCGGCGCTGCACCGGCGCCGTCGCCCGCCAGGGCGCTGGTCGCAGGCATCGCCCTCGGCGACACCGGAGGGCTGCCGTACTCCGAGCGCGAGAGCCTGCGCACGAGCGGTCTCTACCACGTCGTCGCCGTGAGCGGCCAGAACGTTGCCCTCCTGATCGCCTTCACGCTCGTCGCGCTCGGCGTCGCCGGGGTGATCGGCGTTCCGGCCCGTCTGGCTGCCGGAGCGGTGACCGGCGCCTACGTGCTCG
>JBOHBE010000080.1:0-2460 GCA_050698235.1 Gaiellales bacterium | reverse complement strand
ATCGGCTCGCGTTCGTCCGATCGATCCGCAGCCGCCCGCGCGGGGTCGGGCCGCGCACCGGCACCCTCGCGGGCCTCGCGGCCGTCGCCCGGGTGCTGGGCCGGCCGGGGCGGTTCGACACCATGTTCGGCGCGATAGAGGCCCCGGTGTTGATCGTCCATGCGCGAGACGACCACCACGTCCCGGTGGACTTCGCCATTGCCGCCGCCGCCCGTCGTCCCGGCTGGGACATCCGCCTGCTCGAGCGCGGCGGGCACCACGCCCACTTCCGCGCGCCCGGGGAGTGGCTGGCCGCCGTCGAGCCGTGGCTGGCCGGTCTAGGCGCCGGCCGCTAGGCGCTCGAGCAGGATCGCTCCCACCCTCTTGCCGTCGTCGGCCTGGATCGCCGCGGCGTTCCGGCGCATCGTCGCGGCGAGATCGCCGTTCGCCAACAGGCGGTCGACGGCTCCCGTCAGCTCCTCCGGCGTCCAGTCGTAGGTCGGCAGGCGCTCGCCGAACCCCGTCTCGCGCAGGCGCTGCGCGTTGTCGTACTGATCCCAGAACAGCGGAAGGCCGATCATGGGCAGGCCGAAGTGGAATCCCTCGCACGTCGTGTTGTTCCCCGCGTGCGTGATCAGGAGGTCGCACTGGGGCAGGATCGACGGCTGCGGTAGGAACTGGTCGCCGTACATGTTCGGCCCGAGCGTCATGTCGTCCTTGAGCGGGCCCATCGAGACGATCACGCGATGCGGGGTCTCGGCGAGGGCGTCGATCAGGCGCTGCATCAGGCCGACGTCCATGCACCCGAGCGAGCCGAGCGACAGGTAGACCAGCTTGCCGTCGCCCGGCAGGTGCTCCTGCACGTCGAACGCCCCGTCGGACGTGCGGACGGTCGACTGGAGCCGGTGCCACGTCTCGTCGAGGGGGCGTGAGCGGGGATAGTCGGCCGCCTCGGGGAACAGATACAGATTGAGCGCCGGCGAGTGGGTGTTGAACTCGTCGGGCGGGCAGGGCGCGACGCCGACCGAGCGGCGAAACTCGTTGTGCTCGGCGAGCAGCTCGGCGTGGACCCGCCGGTACTCGGCGCGGAACGTCTCCCACTCCGAGCGGTCGCCGACCGGCAGCCCCGAGAGCGGCGGCGGAAGCGACGCGTCGCGCATCTCGAGCGGGTTGGCCGACACGAACCGCGCCCAGGGACAGCCGGCGATCTCGACCGACGGGAAGCCGGTGACGTTGTCCGTGCAGATCAGGTCGGGTCGGACGTCGTCCCAGATCTCCATCAGCCGGTCATGGGAGTAGCGGGCGCCGGCGACGAGCGCCTCCCAGATCGGCTTCGTGACCGTCTCCTGCTGCTCGATGGTCGGCCGCCGGAACTCGGGTGCCGTCACCCGGATGAACTCGGCCCAGGGATCGGCCGCGGGATCGGCGGCCTCCTCGGCGGGCGCCATCCGCATCTCACGCTCCTCGAACCCCCGCGCTTCGAGCACTCCGCGGAACGACTCGTCGACCACGAACACCACGCGATGGCCTCGCTCCCGCAGCACGTCGCCGAGAGCGACGCAGTTGTTGGTCGGGCCCCACGCTCCCGGCTCCGGGAAGAACACGATGGTCTTGCCGCCGGTGGACGTCATGGCAGGCGCGAATGTATCAGCCGCGGAAAAGGCCCTCCGCGACGTATCCACCGGGCCGCACGCCCCGAGCAATGGCGAAGAGCGCGCTCGACGTGTGCTTGATGTACTCGGCGAGCGCCTCGACCGATCCGAGCCGTCGCTGGATCGCCGCGAACTGGGCGTGCGGGTCGCGCTGGAAGGCGATGAAGAAGAGGCCGGCGTCGAGCTCGCCGGTCGCCGGGTCGATGCCGTCGGTGAACGAGTAGCCCCGCCGCAGGATCCGCTCGCCGCCGTTCGTCGACGGCGCGGCGAGCCGGATGTGGGCGTCGGCCGCGATGACGGGCTCGCCGTCGGCCTTGACCACGTGGAGGTCGACGTGGTCGTGCTCGTGCCGCCCGGTGAGCGGGGCGCCGCTCAGCTTCCTGCGCCCGATCGTCTGCTCCTGATCGTCGAGCGTCGAGCGGTCCCAGGTCTCGATCAGCATCCGGACGCGGCGGGTCACGACGTACGTCCCACCGCGCATCCACGCCTGCGGCTCGTCCCGGCCGACCCACACGTACCGGCCCATCATCTCGGCGTCATCGGAGCGGATGTTGTTCGTTCCGTCGCGGAACCCCTGCAGGTTTCGCGGCGTCGGCTCGAGGCCGCCGGTCGTCGACGCCCGGCCGAAGCCGAGCTGGGCCCAGCGCATCACCACAGCGCCGCGCCCGATCCGCGCCAGGTTGCGCACCGCGTGGAACGCGACCTGTGGATCCTCCGCGCAGGCCTGGACGCACAGATCCCCGTCCGACCGATCCGGATCGAGCTCGTCGCCCGGAAGCGGCCCGAGCGGTCGCAGCACCGACGGGGCGCGCGCCGCGAGGCCGATGCG
>JBOHBE010000079.1:0-11835 GCA_050698235.1 Gaiellales bacterium | reverse complement strand
CTCGAAGGTCTCGGCGTCCTCGAAGCCGCGCGCGTACTCCTGCTGATACTGCGAGAACGCGCGGATGACGGGGTCGCGGAGCATCAGGATCAGGCGGACGTTGGGGACCGCCGCGCGGACGCGGTCGGGCCCGTGCGGGTGAAAGACGTAGTAGGGGCTCGCCTCGCCCGTGACCGCGCCGCCGCCCGCCCGGTCGCGACGGCGCCGGGTCGGGAAGTGCGCCCGGTACCAGCGCAGGCTCCGCTCATGGTGGACATCGAAGTAGTGGACGCCTTTCGACGGCGCCGCGCCGATCACCTGCGGGTGCTTCTCCAGATACCGGTAGAGCGACGTGGTGCCGCACCGCTGGGCGCCGATGATGAGAAAGTCCGGCAGCGGCCGCGAGCCGGCGTTCACCATACGGGCCCCGACGAACGCCGCCTTCGCAGCGTCGGCCACGGGCTCGGGCACGCGCGAGTAGTTGTCGTTCCGTGCGCCGCGTTCCTGCCGCATCAGACCCCCGATGCCGCGAGCGACCGCGCCATTGCCGGCTCGGCGGGAACCTCGAGCCGCCGCGGCTCGCTCAGGCTGTAGCCGAAGCGGTGCACGCGGTCCTCGAATCGCTCCAACGCCCGGTCGGTGTCGACCCGCTTGCGCAGGTTCCAGCGCCGGCGCGACCAGCGGTCGAAGTAGGCGTCGTTGATGCCGGACCGGACAGTGAGGCCGCTCGGGTGGGGGTCGAGCGCCGACGCCCGGTACGCGGCGTCGAGCACACGGTCGGGCGCAGCCACGAGGTCCTCGTAGCGCAGGATGACAGGATCCTGGAGGTGCGGAGCGTCGCCGATCAGCGTCTCGTGGCACACCAGCCAGTGCTCGACGAGCTCGGAGTACGAGCTCCACGACCACTTCCGTGTCGCGCACGCGACGGCGATCGGGTGGCGCATCATCATGACCAGCCGCGATCCCGGGAACATGGCCTGAAGGAACCGGCCGCGGATGAGGTTCGGAGGCGACTTCTCGACGAGCACCCGCCGGGTCAGATCCCAGTGCGGCGTCCAGTCAGCGGCGAGGCGCGCCCGGTTCTCGTCGCTGACGAGGGGCGACTGCTCGGTGAGGTGCGCGCCGGGGTCGAAGCCGAACCGGCCGGGGCCGCCGTGGGCCCGCGCGGGCCGGTAGACGGACTGGAGGTGCTGCCCCTCGTCCTCGGGGACGCCGGTGTCGCGAAAGCCACTCGCGTCGGGATGCTCGGACAGGCATCGGTGCAGAAGCGACGTGCCGCTCCGGTGCAGCCCTCCGACGAAGACGAGCGTCTTGCCGTCGAACGGGCTCGTCACGCCGGGACCAGCACCTGCCGGCCCGCTTCCCGCCGCTCCCTCGTCGAGGGCTCGGGATCGTGGACGCGAGCGATCTCGCGGTAGGCGATTGCAGCCGCCACCATGATCAACGGGATCCGCTCGGTGACGTCGTAGTACGGGAGCTGAATGCAGGCGACGAGGATCGTGATGTGGGCCCAGAACCCCCAGGTCGATCTCCATTTTGCCGAGCGGAAGAGCGTGTAGAACATCCAGATCAAGAAGAGCGCGAGCCCCGGGACGCCGTGCGAGAAGACGAGCAGGAAGATCTCGCTCTCGGTGCCGAGGTTCGACTGTTTGTGGGTGGGCGACGACACCGCGCCGAGCGGGGCGCCGAATCCGAGGATGGGCGAGTTGCCGATCTGCTCCTGCGCCCCCAGGTCGCGCCCGATACGGCCCGTGTCACCGGTCTTGTGCGAGAACCTGCTCGTGGCCAGGCTGCCGAGCGGGCTCACGACGAGGATGACGCCGACGATCGTGAACGCCAGGATCACCTTCAGCGCCTGGCGGAAGTCACCTCGCAGCCAGAACCGGAACATCGCGTACATCAGGGCCAGGCCGAGGCTCAGCCAGAGGCCGCGGTTGAGCGAGAAGACAACCGGGACGATCGACGCTGCCATCGCGAGGCGCAGCACCAGCTTCCACCCGGCCGACCGGGCCTCGAACATCGCGCAGATCGCACAGGGCGTCAGGATCGCGAAGGCCGACCCCCAGGCGTTCGTGTAGGCGAAGAACGTCTCGGGCCGGCCGATCGGGAAGCCGAGGAAGTGCTGGACCTGGGCGAACTCCAGGTGGACATGCGCGTACACGTACTGGTTCGACAGGAGGCCGTGCGGGAGGAGCTTCTCCATCGGGCTCGCGAAGTTGAGGCCCGGGAACGCCACGCCGAGCCAGCCCCCGAACACGACCAGGACCCAGAGCGTGGCCATGGCGTTCACGATGGAGCGCGTCGACACGCGCCGCTCGGGCACGTTCACGAAGTACAGGAAGACGACGGCTCCGGCGATGTAGAACGAGAGCCGCCAGGCCCAGGCGAGCGCCCGGCCGCTGTCGCTCAGCTCGACGCCCGAGGCGATCACCCAGAGGATGAAGAGCAGCCAGATCCCGAACCGGCGCGGAGCGCGGACGCGACCTCGCACGGCGAGCGCCCCCAGGAGCGGCAACGCGATCAGCCCCCACATGAAGAACGACGCGCCGATGATCCACCACAGCGGGATCAGGGTGACGATGGCATAGGCCTGCCACCCGCGCGGGAGCACGTACTCCCGCGGCACGCGCATGTCAACGGCATCGGCGGGGACCCTAAACATGCCGGCCCTTCAGATAGCCGTAGCGCCAGAGCAGCGGCCAGGTCAGCGCGAGCACGGTGCGCCGCACCGGGCGGGCCATGTCGCGCCGCCACGCCTCGTCGGCCCGCACCCGCTGGCGGCCGTGCGAGAAGCGCATCGGGTTGCCGCGGACGCTGTGCTGGCCGGCCACCTCGACCGACCCGTCGGCGAGCGTCGACGCGTCGACGTCCTCGCCGAGCGCCCGCATCGCGCGTTCGACCTCGCCGGCCGGGTCGGCGGCGAGCGCCTCGTAGCGCATGCGGGCCGTCGGCGTCCGCAGGCGCAGGACGTCGAAGGCCAGGTTGCACTCCATCCAGCGGATGCCGGCGCGCCACGGGCTGAACTCCTCGAAGTACGCGCCGTCGCCTTGGATCTCGGGCCGCTCAACGCGCTTCATCCACGAGTGGACGACGCCGCGGCTGTCGCGCACGAGGTGCAGCACGCGCAGGCCCACGCCGGGAGCGCGGCGCAGGAAGTAGGCGTACGGAGGGTTCTTGGTCGAGTCGACCACGACCTCCGCCCCGGAGACCGTGAGGATCGCGGCGCACACCTGCGCGGTCAGCTCGGCGTAGCGGTCGACCTTGCGGGCGTGGTCGGGGAAGAGCCGCGGAAGCGCGAGCAACGGGATGTTCCTGTGGCGCAGAATGTCGGCCTCGAGCCCAAGCACCTCGTCGACGTCGACCTTGTCCCAACCGCCGAACGCCTCCTGGCCGACCGCCTGCCAGAACGGGCACTCGCCGAACGACTGGCCGCATCCGCACAGCTCGTCGGCGGCCGGCCCGGCCTGCCAGACGTAGCGCAGCTCGCCGACCGACACCATCCTGTCGAGCCCGCCGAGCAGGTGCGACAGGAGCGTCGAGCCGCTGCGGCCCCAACCGCCGATGTAGAGGACGGGGACGGTGCTCATACCTTCGAGCGGGCTCGCGGCGCGGGGTCAGGGGACAAGCCGGCGGCGACGTTGGGCTCGAAGAGGCCGTCGACGAACTCCTCGAACCGGCGGACGGCGTCCTCGGGCCTCGTGAGCCGCGGGGGCGGGGGCTCGCCGCCGTTCGCGTGCAGGACGCCGCTCAGATAGCCGCGGAAGTCGGATTCGGACTCGGCGAGGATGATCGCGCCGTCGGCCGCGATGCGCCGCGTGAACGCATGCTGGTGGTCGTCGACGTGCTCTCCCGCCGCCTTGCGGCGCGGGACGACGATCGGGCGCTTGCCCATCGTGGCGGCCAGCATGATCGTGCCCGGCCCGCCGTGGCAGACGACGACGGCGGCCTCGCGCATCATCGCCTCCATCTGCTCGTGTCCCAGGTACTGCCCGTGATCGGCATGCACCGGCGGCGTCGAGGTGCCGGTCTGGACGAAGCAGCGAGCGACCTGCTCGCCGCCTTCGGAGAGCCATGAGTCGACCCATCTGCACAGCCGGTCGAACGGGTGGAAGTCCGTCCCCACCGACACGAAGACGAGGGGGAGGTCAGAGTTCAGAAGAGCCCCCCGATGACGCGCGCGCCGGGGTACAGGCGCTGCTGCTCCTCCCACTGCACCAGGAACAGGCTCGAGAGCGGACGGCACAGCCGCCCGGTCAGCGTCGCCGAGTCGATCCGGTCGTACACCTCGAGATAGACGGTCTTGATCCTGAGGAGCCGGGCGACGACGAAGAACGGGAACGCAACGCCGGCACCGTCGGACACGACCACGTCGGGCCGGTATCGGGGCAGCATCCGGACGGCGAGCATGAAGTTTCGCATCGCGTTTCGCACGTTTCGCGTCGTGGGGTGGTAGGCCCACACGACGTCCTCACCCTCGAGCAGCGACCGCCCGTCGGGCAGGTCGAATGTCACCCAGGTGCGTTCGTGCTTCTCCCACCACGGCTTCAACTGGTGAAGCTGGATGAGGTGGCCGCCCGACGAACAGACGAGCACGACTCTCACAGCAGTTCGCGCTCTCGGGACGGCGTCCGTGTCTGTGACAGGCCGGCTCCGCCGACCCCGACGTAGCCGCCGTACTCGTTCTCCTCCGACACCGAGACTCCGGTGAAGAGGAACCCGAGGGTCGGCGCCGCGCATGCGTCGAGCGCGCGGGCCAGAGCGACCATGTGCGGCCGGCTCGCGAGCCGGGCGCGGGCGACGACGATCACGCCGTCCACCTTGGCGCCGAGCATCATGGCGTCGGTGACGGGCAGCATCGGCGGCGCGTCGATGAGCACGATGTCAGCGCGGCCCCGGAGCTCGCCGAGGAGCTCTGCCATGGCCCGCGACTCGAGCAGGTCAGCGGCGTCGGCGGGCGGCGGCCCTGCCGGCAGCACCTCGAGCAGGCCGCCGCTGGCGGCGCGGCCGTTGGCGCCGGCATCGTCGGGGCTCTCGCCGCCGACGTCGACGATCGTGAGCGCGTCGGCGAGGTCGCCCTGCCCGCTCAGGATGTCCGAGAGGCCGGTGCGGTCGTCGAGGCCGAAGAAGCCGTCGATCGCCGGCCGGCGCATGTTGGCGTCGATCAGGACGACGTGCGATCCCGTGCGGGCGAGCGCGATGGCCATGTTGGCGGCGGTGCGCGACGTCCCCTCGGAATCGGCGGCCGACACGAACATGACGGCCTTCGCGCGGTTGGCTCGCATGACCGTGCCCAGGTTCAACTTGGCAATCCGGTAGGCCTCGGCCGACGGCCCCTGGGCGCCGCCGCGCGGCGCGAGGAGCACGAGCGGGTGCTCACGAAGCGAGCGGGGCGGGGTCGGGATCGACGCGAGCAGCGGCACGCGCAGGCGCCGGCCGACCTCGTCGGCCGTCCGGATGCGCTTGTCGAGCAGATCCTGGAGGAACGCCAGGATCACGCCGAGCACGAGTCCCAGGACGAGGCCGATGATCGTGTTTCGGGCCGTCTGCGGCTGGGTCTGGTTCGCCGACTCGGCGGGCTGAAAGGCGACTCTCGCCGGAGGCACCGCGAGACCGAAGAGCAGCGTAGCCTGCTTGTCCTGGAGCGACTTCAGGAGCGCCGGCCCCGGTGGGGTCGGACCGTTGATGTACTTGTCGAGATAGATCCACTGATTCGCGTGATCCACCTCGACGCTGTAGAGCAGCGAGGCTCCGTACACCTGCGCCCACGAGTTCGCGAGCTTCTCTGCGACCTGCGGGTCGTTCGCCGTCACGGTGATCTCGATCGAGTCGCCGGTATCGGCGGCAACGACGCTCGAGGAGTTGACGAGTTGCTGTGACGTGACACCGGTGCCTTTCGCCTGGACGAACGGCGGCGAGACGGGCGTGATCGGCGCGGTCGACGGGCCGACCGCGGGAACCGGCGGCGGTGTCTTCTCGCCGACAACGATCGCCGCGATCTTGGTCGTATCCGCCAACGGGGCATTCGTCTGCGACCAGGTGATCGAGCCGGCCTTCGCCTCCGCGGCGCTGCTCTGCGGGCTCGGGAGCGACGCGGTCGCCTGGTACTTCGGCGTCTGGTTCTTGGAGTAGGCAACGGCGCTCACGGTCATGAGCACCGTCACGAGAAGCACGATCCACTTCCGGCGGGCGATCACGCCGAAGTAGTCGCTCAGCGAAACCGACTCATACCATCCTGTTTCCACCGTTGGATCCTCTCGGGTCGTCTGCGATCGAGCCGCGCGGCCCGGTCGGAAAAGCTCGGTATGTCAGGTGCCACCGCGTGGGTGACACCGATCGATCGTGGGAGAATTTGCCTCGCCGTCCAACCTTGGCCTCCCACGCCAATGGTACCCCCCTCGATATGAGCGTCAACCCTGTGGGAACACGGGGGATGCCCGGCCGGTACGGTGTCGCCGGTGAGAAGCGCCGATGCCTGCACCCGCGGCCTCGCGGCCGACGACGATCGCGTACGGGCCGCAATTGGGCCTTCACCGCCCGGCTGGAGGGCGATCGAACGCTACGTCGTCGTCCCCTCGACGCGCAGGCCGCAGATCCTCGCGCCCGCCCGCGCGCCGGGTGCCGCAGCCGCGGCAGTCACACAGTTCTCCAATGGGGCACCGGCCCGCACCCGGCTCGCCGCCGCCGCCGCGGCACGCGCTCTCGAGGCGGGCGTGGCTCAGCGGCTCATCCGCGGACGGGCGTCGATCTCGGTGGCCCCGGGCGTCGGCGACACCGACCTGCCCGGTCTCGTCCTGTCGCACCACCTCGCTCGGGCCCTCGCACTGCCGCGCGCCGATCTCGCGGTGCGGGTCGGAGCGGCCCGGCCGAACGGCAAGCCCGTCGTGCAGGTCTCGGCGCCGGACGGGCGCGTCGTCGCATACGCCAAGGTCGGCTGGAACGACCTGACCCGCAAGCTGGTCGCCGCCGAGGCCGTTGCGCTCCGCGACCTGGCCGAGACGCCCCCGGCGGCCTTCACGACGCCGGAGGTGCTGCACGCCGGCGACTGGGGCGGGATGTCCATCACCGCGGTAGTCCCCGCCATGGGCGGCCGCCCTCACGTCTCGCCCGAGCCTCCCCCGGCGGCCACGCGGGAGCTGGCGCTCGGGGTGACGGTCGAGCGCGGCCGGCTCGCCGAGTCCGGCTGGTGGCAGGGGCTGCTCGGCCGGATCGACGCCGCCGGGGGCGAGGAGCAGCGCGGCGCGGCGGGCCGGATCGCCGCGGACTTCGGTGACCGGGATCTCGCATTCGGGCGCAGCCACGGCGATTGGACACCGTGGAACATGGCGGAGGTCGCAGGCCGTCTCGTGGTCTGGGACTGGGAGCGGGCGGCGACCGGCAGCCCAGTCGGCATGGACGCCGTCCACTACTGCCTGCTCGTCGCCCTGAACGCGCGCGGTCTCGAGCGCGACAAGGCCGTCGCCGACACCCTCGACCGGGCACCACGCGTCCTCGCCCAGCTCGAGGTCGCGGCGTCTGACGCCCGGCTGGTCGTCGCCCTGGAGCTGCTCGAGATGTCGGTGCGGTTCGCCGAGGCGCGCGCCGCCGGCGTGACCGGCCTGCGCGACCGGTTCGGCGTCCCACTGGCCGCCCTGCTCGAGGGCCGGTACGATGGGGAGGCACCGTGAGCGTCTCCTTCTCCACAGTCATCTCGCTGGCACCCGTGATCGCGATCGTCGGGATCTCGGCGCTGATCGCGTTCGTGCTCGCGCGTGGAGACGAGGTCACGAGCACCCGCGCCAGACGCTGACCCCGCCGGCGGGTGACCAAGCCGGCACCTCGGGGGCGTAGCTCAGGGGACAGAGCAAGAGCCTTCTAAGCTCGAGGTCGCAGGTTCGAATCCTGCCGCCCCCGCTCTGATCGTGATGGTCCGCCGTCCGCCGTGACGGGTAGCGTCATCGGCCGTGTCCGGCCGTACGCAGGCGGCGCTCTACGCCGAGATCGACCACGAGCTCTCGTGGTCGGAACGCGACCTGCCGCAGCACGTGCGGACGAAGCACGTCCATCGCCTGCACCCCTACCTCGGCAAGTTCGTGCCGCAGCTCGCCGAGACGCTGCTGCGCCGCAGCCTCGCCGCCGGCTCGGTCGTCTACGACCCGTTCGCGGGGTCGGGGACGACGCTCGTCGAGGCGAACGCGCTCGGGATCCGCGCGATCGGCGCCGACGTCTCAGCGTTCAACTGCCTCCTCATGCGAGTGAAGGTCGCCCGGCACAACCTGACGGCGCTCCGGCGCGACCTCGACCGGGCGCTCGCCGCGCCGCCGGCCGACCCGCCGCCCTCGGAGTGGCTCGCCCGCTGGTACGCGCCCGCCGCGCTCCGCGATCTCGCCGGGTTCTGCAGCGCCATCCCGGGCTCGGATGAGCCCGAGACGCTCGCGGTGGTCGCCTCACGCGCCGCCCGTTCGGCGCGGCTCGCTGCGCACCACGACCTCGACATGCCCCGCGCCCCGGTTCTCGGGCCGTACGCCTGCCACAAGCACCGGCGCGAGTGCCGCCCCGTCGAGCGGGCGGATCACTTCCTGCGCAGGTACGCGACCGACACCGTGCAGCGGCTCGCGGAGTTCGACGACGTCCGGACGGCGGCGGACGTCGAGGTCGTGCATGTCGACGCCCGCACGATCGACCTGCCCGAGCGGATCGACGGCATCGTCACCTCTCCCCCTTACCCCGGCCTGATCGACTATCACGAGCAGCACCGCTACGCCTACGAGCTGCTCGGCCTCGACGACCGCCGCGAGCTCGAGCTTGGCGCCGCCGCCGCCGGAACGGCGCGGGGGGCGCTCGACGCCTACTGCGACGGCATCGCCGAGACCCTGGCTCGGGCCAGGCCTGCGTTCGGGCCCGAGGCGACCGCCGCGGTCGTCGTCAACGACCGCCGCGACCTCTACGACGAGATCGCACGGCGGGCCGGCTACTCGATCGCCCGCCGCGACGTGCGGCACGTGAACCGCCGCACCGGCCGCCGCGCCGGCGAGTACTTCGAGCAGATCCTGTGGCTGCGACCGGTCAGGCCGAGACGGGGAGCCCGGGCCGCCTGACCGCGCGTCCTGCGCGTCCTGCGAAGAGCCGAAGCGTGCGCTGATCGCGCTCGGACAGCTCGCCTGCGCTCGCCATCAGGAGGACGCCGGCGACGCCGGTGTCGGCGAAGATCGGAATCGCCGTCGTGACCTCGCCGTTGGCGCGGGTCGCGCAGGGCATGCGCCGGGCGAGGGCCGCGTCGGCCAGATGCTGCCAGGTGTCGTCGCCGTAGACAACCGGCGGAGCGCCGTCGTCGGACAGGTAGAGCGTGGCCCAGATGGCGTCCACCAAGTCGGGGATTGCATATGCGACCAGGTTTTCGGCCTGGGCCGGAGACGAGCACCGCCGAAGCCGCGAAAGGAGCGCCTCGAGGCCTTCGATCCGACCCGCCGCCCTGGCGGATGCGAAGGTGGACATGGCGGAGATCATGTCAAGCACAACGGACGGATACATCACCCGGTTTGGGGATACGAACCGCCCAAATTGCGGTAATCCGCGCGGCGTCTTTGTGACGGCCGCTAGATGACGTAATCGCCGACGAGCGCGCGGAACTCGCGGGTGCGCGTGTAGTCGCGCGGACGCGTCCGAAGGAAGACCAGCATGGGGACGGCGACCGCTGTCGCGATCATCGCCAGGCCTCCCACTGTCCGATGCTTGCCCATGGTTGCTCCAGGTCGGGGGGTTGCCTCCGTGTATCGACCGCGACCCGACCCTTCTGAAGCGCCCGTTGCTAAAGATCGCGTATGCAGGT
Organism: Gaiellales bacterium; assembly: GCA_050698235.1. Lineage (GTDB taxonomy): Bacteria > Actinomycetota > Thermoleophilia > Gaiellales > JAICJC01 > JAICJC01. The sequence continues at coordinate 2,051 of JBOHBE010000079.1, read as the reverse complement.
GCCGAATTGCTAGGCAGCAATGGGTCGGGCAATCCCTCTGCTCGCGGCCGTGTTCCTCATGGCCGCGACACCTCAAGCAGCGTCCGCGCACCCCATCGGGGTGGGCGTCGTGCCCCTGCGCAGGGCGGCGCCGCCGGTGCGGCACGAGGCACGCGCCAAGCCGCATGACGACGCGTTCACGCTCGTCGAGGCCGGAAACGGTGCCGTCGTGCGCTCGCGACCGAACGGGGCGATCGCAGGCGAGCTGCCCGGCCGCACGCCGCTCGGGACGACGACGTGGCTCTGGGCCACGCGGACGTCGCGCGACGGGCGTTGGGCCCGCGTGATCCTCCCCTGGCGCCCGAACGGCCGCACCGGCTGGATCTCGCTGCGCGGGCGAAGGACTGTGAAGAGCCGGATCTGGATCGACGCGCACGTGTCCCGGCGGCGGGTGAACCTGATGCTCGGCAGCCATGTGATGCGCTCGTTCGTCGCCGCCGTCGGCGCCGCGGGCTCCCCCACGCCGACCGGCCGGTTCAGCGTCACCGACCCGATCGCGACGGGCGATCCGGGCGGCCCGTTCGGGTGGTACGCGTTCGGGCTCTCGGGCCACCAGCCCAACCTTCCCGCCGGTTGGTCGGGAGGCGACCAGCTCGCCATCCACGGCACGAACTCCCCGTCGTCGCTGGGAACGGCCGCCTCGGCGGGGTGCCTGCGGGTCTCGTCGACCGCGCTCGGCATCCTCAAGCGCTACCTGCGCCCGGGCACGCCGGTCGTCATCGAGGCGTAGTCGCCCGCGGCGAGGTGGGTTACGCTTGCGTCACGGGACGTGGCGCAGCCTGGTAGCGCACCTGCTTTGGGAGCAGGGGGTCGCCAGTTCGAATCTGGCCGTCCCGATAGCTCGTCGCGGCGCGCAGGCCGCCGACCGCAAATGTGATCGGGCTGACCATCGCGGAAACCGGCGGTGGTCCGTGCCCGTATCACGCCGCGTTCGGTTAACCGTCGCGAAGGAGGGGTCATATGGGATCCACAGCAGGCTCGACCAATCGGCGATCGTTCCTGGCCAAGGGAGCAGCGGTCGGAGCGGGAGCCGTCGGCGCGGGGCTCTTCGCCGACACCGCCGTGGCAGATACGCACGGCGGCCTCGCGAGAGGCGACGCCGCAATTCTCCGCTTCCTCGCTGCGGCAGAGATCCTCGAGACCGATCTCTGGCAGCAGTACAACGAGCTCGCCGGCATTCAGGACCACGAGGTCCCCGGCGGCAGCGGGAACCCCGCCTACACCGAGGCTGTCGCGGTGCTGGACGAGGACATGAACCAGTACATCCACGACAACACCGACGACGAGTTCAGCCACTTCACATTCATCAACGCCTACCTGCGAGCGCACGGTGTGCGAGCGGTGAACCTGGACAAGTTCCGGACACTGCCGAGCAGCAAGGCGACGGGAGCCCAGCAGATCGGGCGGCTCACCAACCTGATGCAGCTGACCGTCAACACGACCTTCTGGACGCGTTACCGCAGCGACTCGAAGAACACCGACCTCGGCGACACGCTCCCACAGGCCGTACCCGATCTCGCCACCGGCCACCACCCGGCCATCCCCCGGTCAGACGCCGACCTGTCGCCGAAGAAGCACCTCCAGGCGATCGCCAACACCGCGGGGTTCCACTTCGCCTGGGTCGAGCAGGGCGGTACCAGTCTCTACGCCGCGCTCGCCCAGCGGGTCAGCCACCCCGAGGTGCTGCGAATCCTGCTCAGCATCGGCGGCTCCGAGATCATGCACTTCCAGACCTGGCAGGACAAGGCCGGCAACGCGCCGCCCCTTACCGACCCCACCACGGGGCTCACGTTCCCCGATCTGAACGCCGACGGCGAGCTGACCCAGACGAACCTGATCATGCCGGAGCCGACGAGCTTCCTCGATCGCAAGTTCCCGGCCGTCTCGATCATCCGCCCCACCGAAACCAAGGGTGCCGCCATGGGCGCGGTCAACGCCCTGACCGCCGACGGCCTGTTCATCGGACAATCATCGGAGTTCTTCGCCACCCTCACCGGGCTGGCAAAGGAGGC
>JBOHBE010000078.1:0-2425 GCA_050698235.1 Gaiellales bacterium | reverse complement strand
CTCTTTGCCATGGGCCGCGACAACAACCTGCCGGGAGGGTCGAGGCTGGCGTCGGTGTCCGGCGTGCGCCGGGTCCCGGTGTTCCCGGCCATCCTGGTCGGCGCGATCGCGATGCTCATCCTCGCGTTCAACATCTACAACCAGTACGCGTTCGAGGTCATCGTGGCGCTCGGGATCATCTTCATGTACCTCGCCTACCTCGGCGTGACCGTCCCGCTCCTCCAGCGGCGCCTGGGCGGCTGGCCGAAGGGCCTGCCCACCGCCAACCAGGGCCTCTTCAGCCTGGGTGGCGCGGCGGTGCTCACCAACGTGATCGCCGTGTTCTACGGCATCTCGATGGCGATCAACCTCGCCTGGCCGCGTGAGGAGTTCTACGGCGTCAAGTGGTACCAGCACTACGGGCCGATCATCGGCATCACGGTCGTGGTAAGCAGCGGCCTGATCCTCTACTACGGCTACCAGCGGCACCGGATGGAGATCCTGCCCGAGCACCGGGCGGAGGCCCTCGCGGCGTCCGAGGCCCAGGCGGCGCCCGGCACGCTGTGACGGATGCGCGGGGAGGGCCGGCGGGCCGGCCCTCCCCGGCTCTCGAGCCGGAGGAGTTGCGGCGGCTCGTTCGCATCGACGTGCTCGTCGCGGGCATCGGTGCGGCGGCTTCTATCGCGGCGCTCGCGGTGCTGGTCGTCGGGCGTCTGGGCCTCGTGTCCGAGACGGCGGCCGCGACCTTTGCCGTCGCCGTGACAGCGCTCATCGGCGTCGCGTGCTTCTTCCAGTTCGGCTCGGGCCCCCGGGAGCTCTGGCGTGACCGGCTGATCGTGATCGCGCCGGTGTTCCTCGCCGCCCCGCCCGCGATCGTCGCCCTCCACGATCTCGGCGGCGGGCCGATCGTGGCGATCCTCTCCGGCGCCGCCGGCATGGCCGCCGCGGTACTGCTCGGAGTCGCGGTCGCGTCCCGCCGCCGCTGACGGGCCGGCGCGACCCTTCGCCTATCCTTCGCCGCCGTGAGCCAGACCTACGTCTACTCGATGCACCGCGCGCAGAAGTTCCACGGTCCCGACCGACAGGTGCTGCGCGACATCTCGCTCTCGTTCCTGCCGGGCGCCAAGATCGGCGTCCTGGGCCCGAACGGCGCGGGCAAGTCGACGCTCCTGCGCATCATGGCGGGCCTGGAGGAGACCTCCTCGGGCGACGCGCGGCTCGCGCCGGGCGCAACCGTCGGCTTCCTGCCCCAGGAGCCGGAGCTCGATCCGGCCAAGGACGTGCGCGGCAACGTCGAGGACGGCGTCGCCGAGAAGCGCGACCTCCTCCAGCGGTTCGAGGAGATCTCGGCGCGCTTCGCCGAGCCGATGTCTGACGACGAGATGGCGGCGCTCCTCGAGGAGCAGGGGGAGGTGCAGGACCGGATCGACCGCACCGACGCCTGGAACCTCGACCGCACGCTCGACACCGCGATGGACGCCCTCCGCTGCCCGCCCAGCGACGCCGACGTCGCGACGCTGTCGGGCGGCGAGCGCCGCCGGGTGGCGCTGTGCCGCGTCCTGCTCTCGTCGCCCGACCTGCTGCTCCTCGATGAGCCGACCAACCACCTCGACGCCGAGTCGGTCGCCTGGCTCGAGCGGTTCCTCGCCGAGTACGCCGGGACGGTGCTCGCCGTCACCCACGATCGCTACTTCCTCGACAACGTCGCCGGCTGGATCCTCGAGCTCGACCGCGGGCACGGCATCCCGTTCCAGGGCAACTACACGTCCTGGCTCGAGCAGAAGCAGGCCCGGCTGGCGGTCGAGGAGAAGCAGGAGTCGGCGCGCCGGCGGACGCTCGCCCGGGAGCTCGAGTGGGTGCGGATGGCACCCCGCGCCCGCCATGCCAAGTCCAAGGCCAGGGTCGCGTCGTACGAGCAGCTCCTCGCCGACGAGGCGAACGTCAAGCTCGACCGGGTCGAGATCCACATCCCCGCCGGACCCCGGCTCGGCGATGTGGTGGTCGAGGGCCGCGACGTCGCCAAGGGCTACGGCGACCGCCTGCTCTTCGACGGGCTGTCGTTCTCGCTGCCGCCCGGCGGCATCGTCGGGGTCATCGGCGCGAACGGCGCGGGCAAGACCACGCTCTTTCGCATGATCGCCGGCGAGGAGCCGGCCGACGGCGGCGAGCTGACCGTCGGGTCCTCTGTCGAGCTCGCCTACGTCGACCAGGCGCGGTCCGATCTCGATCCCGCGACGACGGTGTGGAAGGAGATCTCCGGCGGCAAGGACACCATCACGCTCGGGAAGCGCGAGGTGAACTCGCGCGCCTACGCCGCGTCGTTCAACGTCCGCGGCGGCGACCAGCAGAAGTCCGTCGGGCAGCTCTCCGGTGGAGAGCGCAACCGCGTTCACCTGGCAAAGCTGCTGCGCAGCGGCGGGAACGTCCTGCTCCTCGACGAGCCGAC
>JBOHBE010000077.1:0-3061 GCA_050698235.1 Gaiellales bacterium | reverse complement strand
AGGCGATCCTCGACGTACTCCTGCTCGTAGTCGCCCTGGGTCAGGCGGATGAAGTACTGCTTCTGGCGGCTCTTCACATATTCCAGGACGCGCGGGTCGCGGAAGAACGCGGCCGTCTCCTGGAAGGAGAGAAGGTGGTCGTAGAACGCCTCGATGACGGAGTCGACGTACTCCTGAGTGAGGTCATACATCCCCTCGAGGCGGCGCACATCGTCGTCGTCGAACTCCAGAAAGCGCTTGCGCATCGCGAGCTCGTCCGTCCCGAGCCCGATGGCATCGGCAAGTCCCTCCTCGCGCATGCGTGGGCGGGTGACCGCCATGACGGCTCCTTTCGTCGGCCCGTCCCGGACGCTAGCCGCCCTTCATCGCCCGTGAATCCCCGATTTGCGGTATGCGCACGGCGTGCGGGCCGGTCTAGCATCACGCGTGGCATTCCAGCCTGGGCCGATGACGGACGCGGTGCCCACACCTGCCTACGTCGCCGCGCTTCGGTCGTATTTGCGCGGTGCCGAGGAGAGCGCACTCCTCTGGGCGTACGAGTACGGCCGCGAGATCCTCGAGGCGGGCGGCGGCGTGCTGGAGCTCGGCGCCGTGCACCGCGACGCCGTCGCGGCGCTGCTCGAAGGCGCCCACGACGGAGCGGAGGCGGCGCAGATCCACCGGAGCGCGTGGGCATTCCTGGCCGAGACGATCGCGCCGGTCGAGATGGCCCTGCGCGGCTACCAGCAGTCGAACGACGCCCTCCGCGCGCTCGCAGCCACGCTCGACGAGCAGGTCCGCGAGCGCACGCGCGACCTGGACGAGAGCCTCGAGGAGCTGAAGCGCGCCGACCGGGCCCGCCAGCTCCTCCTCGAGCGCCTGCTCTCGGCGCAGGAGGACGAGCGCAGGCGGATCGCGGGCGACATCCACGACGACTCCATCCAGGTCATCACCGCGGCGTACCTCCGGGTCGAGCTGGTCCGCCAGGGGCTCGGCGACGACCCCCACGCCGACACGCTCGCGAAGCTCGACGAGGCGCTGCGGGCGTCGATCGACCGTCTGCGGCACATGATCTTCGAGCTGCGCCCGGCCATGCTCGACACCGCCGGGCTGGCCGCCACGATCCAGGAGCACCTCGAGCAGTGGGGGCGCCAGACCGAGACCGCCTACACGCTCGAGAACCGCCTGCGCGGCGAGCCGGGCACGCTCACCCGGACGACGCTCTACCGGATCGCGGCCGAGGCGCTCGCAAACGTGCGAAAGCACGCCCGTGCGTCGCACGTCGCCGTCGAGCTCGACCACGACGCGAAGGGATACGTCCTCCGCGTTGCCGACGACGGCGTCGGCCTCGGCGGCCGGGGCGAGCTGGCACCCGGCGACCACTTCGGCCTCTCGATGATGGCCGAGCGGGCGGCGATGGCGGGCGGATGGTGCCGCGTCGAGAGCAACGAGCCCGCACCCGGGACGACCGTCGTCGCGTGGACGCCTGGTTCCTCGAACGGCGGCCGCCCTGCGGAGCGCCCGGCCGCGGACGATCAAGGAGCTCGCGATGCAGCCGATTCGCGTCCTGATCGCTGACGACGAGCCGCTGCTGCTCCAGGCGCTCGGTGAGGTCATCGGATCGTCGCCCGAGTTCGAGCTCGTCGGGACGGCCGCGAACGCCGCCGACGCGACGCGCCTGGCGGGCGACCTGCATCCACACGTCGCCCTGCTCGACGTGCGGATGCCCGAGGGCGGAGGCATCGCCGCGGCCCAGGGGATCCGGTCGTCGTCGCCGACGACGCGCGTTGTCGCGCTCTCGGCGTACGAGGACGAGGCCCGGATGCAGGAGATGCGCGGCGCCGGGGCCGTCGCGTACGTCGTGAAGGGCGCGCCGGCCCGTGAGATTCTCGAAGCCCTCCTGGACGCAGCCCGGCCGGCGGCCGGCTGATCGCGCGCTCCGGCACAAATGGGACGGCTCGTGACGGGTGTATCATCCCGCGGATGCCGAGCGCACGGCGGTGGCATTCGGGCAATGGCGCGCAGGGCTGGGGGTTGGCTGCGCATACCCTGAAGGGGCTCTGATCGGCACGGGGTTCCAGGCACCCGACGACCTCTTCGCCGCAGCGCTCGACGCGGCACCGACCGGCATCGTCCTCTGGGATCGCGACCTGCGGATCGTCGCGGTCAACCGCGCCGCCGAGCGCATGTCGAGGCTCCGTCGCGAGCAGGTGGGGCTCCGGCTCGCCGATGCCTTCCCGGATGCCTCGAGCGAGCTGGTCACGGCGATCGAGCGCGCGTTCGAGACGGGCGAGGCCGCGAAGGGGCTCGAGGTTCCCGATCAGAGCGGTCGTCGCTTCGCGATCGACGTCTATCCGGTCAGCCCGACCGGCGGGGGCGTCGAGCTCGTCGGATGCATGTTCGCCGACGTCTCCGACCGCGACGCACGGGATCGGCTCTTACGCGAGCTGTCGGCCATCGTCACCTCGTCGGACGACGCGATCCTCTCGAAGGATCTCGACGGGACGATCCGCTCCTGGAACGCCGCCGCCGAGCGCCTCTACGGCTACCCGGCCTCCGACGCCATCGGCCGCAGCATCGCGCTGATCGTGCCCGACGAGCAGGCGAGCGAGATCGGCCAGATCCTCCAGGAGATCGCCGCCGACCGCCGCGTCGACCACTACGAGACCGTTCGCCGCCGCAAGGACGGGACGCTCGTCGACGTGTCGCTCTCGATCTCACCCGTGCACGACGGCCGCGGGAAGGTGGTCGCAGCCTCGGTCATCTCGCGCGACGTCAGCGGACGGCGCGCCATGGAGATGGCGCTCAAGGAAAGCGAGCGCCGGCGGATGGAGATCCTGGCGAGCATGCTCCGAGCCGAGGAGGCGGAGCGAAGTCGCATCGCCACGGAGCTCCACGACGACACGGTCCAGGTGATGACCGCATCGCTCTTTGCGCTCGACCGGGTCGCGCTCGTCGCGCGCCGGACCGAGAACCAGAGCATCGAGTCGGCGGTGACGCTCACCCGGGCCACGCTCGAGGAGGCGACCGCGCGCGCCCGCCGGCTGATGTTCGAGCTACGGCCGGCCATCCTGCACGAGCA
>JBOHBE010000076.1:0-1695 GCA_050698235.1 Gaiellales bacterium | reverse complement strand
TCTGCCAGCTCGTGCTGATCCGCGGGCTCGCGGTCGTGGGCCAGGGCATCGTCCTCGGGCTCCGTCGGGACCTGTTCGACCACCTGACCTCGCTCTCGCTGCGCTACTTCTCCGAGCAGCGGGCCGGATGGATCATCGCTCGCGTGACGAGCGACGTCGACGCGATCTCGGACGCCCTCTCACAGGGCCTGCCGACGCTCGTGTCGAACGTCGTCCTCCTGCCGACGACGGTCATCGTGCTCTTCATCGTGGACTGGCGCCTCGGCCTCGTGGCGATGGTGATCCTGCCGCCGGCGCTCGCGCTCTCGCGGTGGTTCCAGCGCAGGTCCGCGGTCGCGCAGCTGGACGTCCGCAATCGCATCGCCGCCGTCACCGCCCAGGTGGCCGAATCGGTGGCCGGAATGGCGATCGTCCAGGCGTTCAACCGCGAGCGCCAGTTCCAGAGCGAGTTCGACGAGCTGAACCACGAGAACCGGGCGTCGAACACGTACGCCCAGCAGCTGTTCTCGGTGTTCTTCCCGTCGATCGAGCTCCTGGGGACCATCTCGACGTGCGTGGTGCTCCTCGTGGGGTCGCAGCTGCTCTCCGAGCACACCCTCACCATCGGGACGCTGATCACCGCCATCTACCTCCTCCAGCTCGTGTTCCAGCCGCTCCAGGAGCTCTCGGACGTGTACGGCCAGCTTCAGGCGGCCGCAGCCGCCATGGTCAAGATCAGCACGGTGCTGGACGCGGAGCCGGAGATCGGCGACCTCCCCGACGCGCATCCGATCGGGCCGATCGCCGGGGCGATAGACCTCGACCACGTCGACTTCGCCTACGGCGACACAGACGTCCTGCACGACATCTCCATCCACGTGCCCGCCGGCGGCTGCATCGCACTCGTCGGTCAGACGGGCGGCGGCAAGTCGACGCTCGCCAAGCTGATCGCGCGGTTCTACGACCCGCGCGCCGGCACGGTCCGCGTCGACGGCACCGACCTGCGCGACGTGCAGCTCGGAAGCTACAGGCGACGCCTGGGTGTGGTGCTGCAGGATCCGTTCCTGTTCTCGGGCACGATCGCCGACAACATCCGCTTCGCGCGGCCGGAGGCGACCGACGCCGAGGTGCGCGAGACGTCAGCCGCGATCGGGCTCGACCGGCTGACCGGCCGGCTGCACGGCGGGCTTGACCACGAGGTGCGTGAAGGCGGCGCCGGGCTCTCGGCCGGCGAGCGGCAGCTGATCTCGATCGCCAGGGCCCTGCTCGCCGATCCGCGCATCCTGATACTCGACGAGGCCACGTCGAACATCGACCGGCCGACCGAGGTCGTGATCGAGCGGGCCCTCGACCGCCTGCTGCACGGGCGCAGCTCGGTCATCATCGCCCACCGTCTGGCCACCGTCCGCCGTGCCGACGCCGTGCTCGTGGTCGAGCGGGGCCGCATCGTCCAGCAGGGATCACCTGCCGATCTGCTCGCCGCCGACGGCCCGTTCCGGCGCCTCGCCGGGAGCCCACACCTGGCTCAGCCTCCCACCGCCGAGCCGGGGCGCCTCCGCCAGGCCTCGGTCCGAGGCCGGCCCGGCCCGTAGCCGGCGATCCGTCAGCCGCGCCGAAACAGCCGGCGCAGAAGCGACGGCTCGCGGGGCTGGGTCTTGCGCCACTCGTCGAGCAGCGGCAGCCGCCCGGCCTGGCGCGCGGCCTGGACGCACTCCG
>JBOHBE010000075.1:0-1778 GCA_050698235.1 Gaiellales bacterium | reverse complement strand
GATCCGCACCGGGTGGATCCAGTGGACGCGGTGACTCACGCCCGTGTGACGGCGGCGAAGCGCCCCGGCGTCATCCCGTACGCGCGCCGGAACTGGCGGGTCATGTGGCTCTGGTCGGCGAAGCCCGCGTCGGCGGCGGCGCGTGCGAGCGGCACCCCCTCCTCGATCGCCGTCCGCGCCAGCGCGAGCCGGCGCATGGTCCGGTATCGATCCGGGCTCGTGCCGTAGGCGCGCCGGAAATGGCGGGCGATCGCGTAGCGGTCGATGCCGGCGATCCGCTCGAGCGCCGAGGCCGGCGTCTGCTCGTCCGCGTGGGCGGCGATGTGGCTGCGCACGCGCGCGACGGCCTCGAGGTCGATCCGGCCCTCGTGCTCCGTCGCGCCTGCGAGCGCGAGCAGGGCGTCGGCGATTGCGGACGCCGCCTCGTGCCGGCCCAGATCGCTGATCGGATCGTCGATCCGGTCGAGCAGCCGGCGCAGCTCGCGGGTCGCGGGCGTCCAGTCCTTCACGGGGTCGGCGACGAAGGGGAGCGGCCGTCCTCCGAGCGCCTCGCGGACGAGCTCGGGCTCGACATAGAGGATGCGGTAGGCGAAGCCGGCGTCGGTCGCCGGGCCGCCGTCGTGCGTCTCGTCGGGATACAGGAGGTGCAGCTGGCCGGGCAGGCAGATGTGGCGCCGGCCGCGGTACCGGAACTCCTGCACGCCCGCCGTCGTGATGCCGATGGCGTACGTGTCGTGCCGGTGCGGCGAGAACCGGCAGGACGCGAACCGCATCTCGGCCCGCTCGAGGCCGGGCGCACCGGCCCCGAGCCGGATCGTGTTCGTCCTCGGCGTGCACGATCGTTCAAGACGATCCGGGTCGAGCCCGCGTAGCGTCTCGTGCATGATCGGAACCTACCGCTGGGACGCGATCGGGGCGCTCGTCGTGACGTCGCTCGCGATCATGGGGACGCCCGGGCCGGCGACGATCAGCCTGACCGCGGCCGGCTCCGCATACGGTGTTCGGCGCTCGCTTTCCTACCTGACCGGCATCATCGCCGGCACGACGATCGTGCTTCTTGCGGTTGCGACCGGGATCACGGCGGCCCTGCTCGCGCTCCCCGCCGTGCGCCCCGTCCTGCTCGCGGCCGGTGCTGCCTACATCGTATGGCTCGCCTACCACATCGCGACGGCGCCGCCGCTCGCGGCGGAGGGCTCGCGCTCGGATGCGCCGGGGCTCGTCGGCGGGACGCTCCTCGGGATCGCCAATCCGAAGGCGTGGATCGCGATCGCCGCGGTCTTCGCGAGCGCGCGGCTCGCCGGCGGTGCCGCGGCGGACGCCGCCGCCAAGGTCGCCGTGCTCGCCGTGATGATCGTCGCCATCAACACCACGTGGCTCGCGGCCGGGGCGTCGCTCGCGCCGCTACTCCGCGACGCCCGGCGCGCCCGTCTCGTCAACGGCGGCCTCGCCGGCGTGCTCGTCGCCGCCGCCGCGCTGACCGTGATCCGGCCCTGACCCGGTCCGCGCCGACAGGGTCGTGAACCGCGCGAGCTCGGCGCGCGCACCCGCCAGGCGGAGCGCGGCCTCCGCGCGCGCCAGCGCCTCGGATGCGACGGAAGGCCGGCCGAGGCCGAGCAGCGCCTCGGCGAGCGGGAGCCGCGAGGCCGCCGCCTCCCATTCGGCACCGATGCCGGCGAACGTCTCCGCCGAGCGTCCCGCCAGCTCGACCGCGGCGACGTGGTCGCCGCCGGCGAGCAGGAGCTCGGCCTCGAGGCGGTCGGCCATCGCGGGGCCGGCCG
>JBOHBE010000074.1:0-1549 GCA_050698235.1 Gaiellales bacterium | reverse complement strand
AGCGCGAGCACGGCGTCCGCGCTCGCCAGTTCGACCGCGACCCAGCCAGGCCCGTTGTCGGCCCACTGGGCGTCGACGATCGCGTCTCGCGACACGCCGAGTAACCGAGCGACCCGCGCGACGTCCGCCTCCTCCACCGGCCCGGACCGGAGCAACGGCGGCGCAGCGAACGCCAGCCCGTCGTCCCCGCGCCGAACCCGCACCAGTCCGGCGGCGCACTCCTGCACCACAACCCCCGCGTCCTGCGGCGCGCCGCCCATCTCGAGCCACGCGTGGCACGTCCCGAGCGTCGGATGCCCCGCGAACGGCAGTTCGACCACCGGGGTGAAGATCCGCACGCGGTAGTCGGCCTCGGCGGCCGTCGGTGGGAGCACGAACGTCGTCTCGGACAGGTTCGTCCAGTGGGCGATCCGCTGCATGTCGGCCTCCCCGAGGCCGCTCGCGTCGAGCACGACCGCCACCGGGTTCCCGCGGTACGGCTCCGTCGTGAACACGTCGACCTGGGCGAACGGGCGCTGCACGATGCCAAGTGTGCCAGACGCCACGCGTTTACTAGATCGTTACAGCTTGCAGGGACTTTCCAAGTAGCATCCAGAACATGGGTCGGGGTAGGGCACTCCGGTTGGGTGCGAGCGCTGCTGCCGGCGGCGTGCTGCTCGGGATCGTGATCGCCGACGTCGCCCGGGCCGACGACGCGAGCGTCATGGAGACGCTGCGTGGCGCCGACGTCGCCCTGCTCGTCGCGGCGGCCGCCGCCCAGACCTGGAGGTACCTCCTCTCGGGCGCGCTCCTTCGCATCCTGACCGAGCTTCAGTACTCGCTCAGCCTCCAGATCTCGACCGCCGCGGTCGCGATCGGCGCCCTCGTGCCCGGCGCGCATCTCCCGGGCGGGGGCATCGCCTTCCGGGAGCTCCGCCGCCGCGGCATCCCGCGCCGCCGTGCGCTGGCCGTGTCGACCGCGCTCATCCTGGTCGTCCCCGCGGCCTCGATGGCGCTCCTTGCCGGGCCGGCGCTTCTCATCTCGGGGATCGCGTCGCCGCTCCCCGGCGGCTGGCGCCTCATCATCGACATCCTCGGCATTGCCGCCTGCTTCCTCGCGGCCGCGATCCTGCTCGTCGTCGCCGTCGGGCGCCGCGCCAACCACGCCCCCGCCTCCCTCGCGCTAGGCGCCTGCGGGTGGATCGCCGACGGCGCCTGTCTGTGGCTCGCCGCCCAGGCGCTCCACATCCATGTCGACCCAGCCACGATCCCCGTCGCCTACATCGTCGCGGCCGCGATCATCGCGATCCCGGCCATCCCGGGCGGCGTCGGCCTGGTCGAGGCGGCCGTCCCGTTCATCCTCGCCGCCGGCATCACGACGAGCTACGCCGAGGCCGCGCTGGTCGTCCTCACGTGGCGCGTCTTCTCGTTCTGGATCCCGACGGTCGCCGGCGCCGGCGCGTACGCGTCGCTCCACCACCCGTTCCACCTTCGCACCGCTCTGGGGCGTACCATCGTGCCGTGAACCCCGAGGCGCCCATCGGCATCCTCGCTGCCGACTGGGCAGGCC
>JBOHBE010000073.1:0-2590 GCA_050698235.1 Gaiellales bacterium | reverse complement strand
CCCCACTGGTAGGGCACCGTGTACTTGGGCTCGGGTGGCTTTCCCTTCTTCTGGCGAAGGCCGCTCCCCGGGTCGAACGCAGGCGAGCGGAAGCTGGGATCGACGTTCCCCCAGTTGCGGAGGTCGGTGGTCGGGTCGATCGACTCGAGCAGGTCGCGGTCGCGCAGGATCTGCACGGCGTAGTCCGATGGGATGACGATGTCGTACTTGCCCGGGTTCGACTCGATGCCGGCGACGGCCTCCTCGTTGGACCCGTAGTACGTGACGTTCACCTTGAGGCCGTACTTCTGCTCGAACCCGTGGATGACCGACGCCGGCACGTACTGCGTCCACGTGTAGAGGTTGAGCTCGTTCGACGACACGTCGTGCGAATCGCCGCCGCAAGCAGCGGCAGCGGCGACAAGCGCGCAGGCGAAGGCGATGCGAAGGGCTCGTGTCGGCGGCCTCAAAGCCGGGCGACCTTACCGGCCGTAGGCCACCGTGGCAATCCCCTGCGTCAATCGAGCCGGCGCAGGCCGCGGCCGCCCTTCACGGGAGGTCGTCGAGGATCTCAGCCTGGCCCGTGAGCGCCGGGGCGCCCCACGCCAGGACGACCGCGTCGGCGTCGCTCTCGTTCTGCACCTGGATCTCGGTGCCGGTGGCGACACGTGCGAAGCCGCCGGCGCCGATCTCGACCATCTCGGGCGGCTCGCCGAGCGCAAGCGTGATCGTCCCCTCGAGGCAGGCGAAGACCTCCTCCTGCGCCCCCTCGCGGTGCCGCCGCCCGCGCACACCCGGCGGGTAGCGCCAGACCGACGCCCGCGAGCTCTCGAGACCCAGCGCCTCGGTCAGGCTGACGACGTGGCGCGGCTCGTCCTGGGGCCGGTACGGCCGCTCGATGAACGGCAGGTCACCGGACTGGACGATCGAGTGGGCCACGGCGCGGCGGATCGTATCCACGCCGCTCCGCCGTGAGCGACACTGCGCCAGGAGGTGATCGGACATCGACTCGCAGACGTATGACGTGGCGATGGTCGGAGGCGGCGCTGCCGGCCTGAACGCGGCGCTCGTGCTGGGCCGGGCGCGGCGCCGGGTCGTCGTGGTCGATGCCGGGTCGCCGCGAAACGCTCCCGCGGCGCATATGCAGGGGTTCCTGTCGCGCGATGGGATGCCGCCTTCCGAGCTGCTGGCCGTCGGGCGGGCCGAGGTGACCGGCTACGGCGTGGAGCTGGTCGACGGTCAGGTGACCGGGATCGAGCCGGGGTTCGTGGTTCACCTGGCCGATGACCGGGCGCTCGGGGCGCGGCGGATCCTGGTCGCGACCGGCGTCAACGACGAGCTGCCCGAGATCGCCGGGGTACGCGAGCGGTGGGGGCGCGATCTCCTGCACTGCCCGTACTGCCATGGATGGGAGGTCCGCGACCAGCCGATCGCGGTTCTGGGCACCGTCCCCGGCTCCGTGGTGCACGCACAGCTCGTACGGCAGTGGTCAGACGACGTGGTCTTCTTCGTCCACACCTACGACCTGATTGAGACGGAGCGCGTCGCGCTGGAAGCCCGCGGGATCGACGTCGTGAGCGGTGCCGTCGCGAGGCTCGTGGTCGAGGCCGACCGTCTGACGGGTGTCGAGCTCGCCGACGGCCGGGTGGTCGCACGGACCGCCGTGTTTATCCGGCCCGGCAACGTCCCCCACGCCGACGGCCTCCTGGCCGGCCTGGGCTGCCAGGTCGACGATCACGGCTTCGTCACGGTCGACGCCACCGGCCGGACCAGCACGCCCGGCGTGTGGGCCGCCGGCAATGTGGTCGACCCGCGCGCTCAGGTGATCACCTCGGCCGGCGCCGGATCGGCGGCGGCGATCGCAATCAACGCCGACCTGGTCGAAGAGGACGTCGAGCGCGCGTTGGAGGGCCACAGCCCGCTCCTTCCGCTCGGAACGTAAGACGCTCAGGCGAGCTCGCGGGCGCGCGCCACAAGGGCAGACTCGGCGGCCGCCTCGTGCTCGCGTGCCGCGTCGCTCCACGCCGTGTCCGCAGCGAGCGCCGCGGCGAGCCCCTCGAGCATCGCGTCCATCGCCGCCGCCGATGACGAGCCAACCTGCCGGCGGGCTTCGGCGCAGGCAGCCGGGTCGAGGGCCGCGCGCAGCGTCGCCTCGTCCAGCTCGACCGGCGTCCCGATTGCGGCCTCGGCGGCGGCGGCCAGACGATCGGGTGTCAGCGCCGACGGCGGCTCCCCCGCCTCGACGAGCTCGCGAACGGCGCGCCCGACCACCTTGTGGGCGCTCCGGTAGTCGAGCCCTCCCACGAGGGCGAGGACGTCGGCGACGTCGGCCGCCGTGACGAAGCTCTCGCGGGCGATCTGCTCGAAGCGCGCCGGGCGAAGCTCGACGCCCTCCAGCACCGACGCAGTGAGCCGGGCGATCGCCACCGCCTCGTCGAGAGCCCGGGGCACCGTCCCATTCAGGAGGTGGAAGTGATCCGTGCGGGCCGAGCCGGTGTGCAGCGTCGCGATCGCCGCCGCGAGGTCGGCGGCCGCCTGACCGGCCTGTGTCCGGATCGCGGCCAGGGCGTACGGGTTCTTCTTCTGCGGCATGAGCGCGCTCGCGCGGCTG
>JBOHBE010000072.1:0-7658 GCA_050698235.1 Gaiellales bacterium | reverse complement strand
CGTACAGGGTGACGCCGTCGGTGAGGCGCACCCCGAGCTCCACGCACATATCGACCGCCCGCTCGACCTCGGGGAGGCGAGCACGCGATTCTCGATGACGACCAGGTCGATCCGCTCGTCCCGGATCAGCGCCTCGAACGCGTCGACAGGCGTGCTCGGCGAGCAGCACGTCGCGAAGACGAAGCCACGGACGCCGCTGTCGGCGAACTGATGCGCCAGGAGCTCAGCGAACGATGCCTCGCCGATCACCGCGATACGGACCGCGGTCATCGTGAAGAGTGCGTCCACCATGGCGATCACGGCAGCCCCGACCCCGGCTGCGACGACCGTGGCGACCGCCCTGGGCTCGAGGCTCACGGCCTCCAGGTACGCCGGAGCAACGGCGACGGCCGCGGCGGCCATCGCGGACCCGACCCGCACCGCGAACCGTGCGGTCGACATCAGGTGGATCGGGTAGTTGTCGAGACGGGCCGCCCAGCAGATGAGCCCGGTCACGACGAAGACCCACGCGTACTCGGCTGGGTTGTGCGTGGTCGCGGTCACCGCGGCCGCCGCGAACGCCGGGCCCAGCACGTGCAGCAGGCTGGAGAGCCCCGGGCGCTGGTGCCACGTCGCCGCATGGTTGCCGCGGATCACGTCGCCACCTCCACCAGCCGGCCGGCGCTCAGATCGCCCAGCGGGCCGCGGAGCCGTGGCCCGGTGCGCGGCGCGGCCGAGATGCGATAGAGGCCGACGCACGCGGCGGCCACCAGCCACAGCTGCTTATTCACCTCGAGCGACAGGAACACCGCGCCGACGGAGATCCCGGCGAGGCCGATCACGAACGCCTGCGCCAGGAAGGCCATGTCATGCTCGCCGGCGCGCGCGAACCTCCGCGCGGCGCGCACCCCGCAGGCCCCCGCGAGCGCGAGGATCGCGACGAACAGGAGGAGGGCCGGCGCTCCGCCCTCGGCGGCCAGCTGGAGGTAGGTGTTGTGCGCCACCTTTCGCTGGCTGATGACGAGGTCGCTGCGCGTGACGCCGCCCGGCTGCACGAGATAGCGCGGCGACTCGGTCACGAAGTTCCCGACGCCAACACCCGTCATCGGATGCGCGTCGGCCATCCGCACGGCGATCGTCCAGAGCGTCGTTCGGTTGGACGTGTTGCTGTCGTTCAGGTGCGACGCGGGCCCCGGGATCTGCGCCCCCGATGCGAGGATGAGCACACCCGTCGCGCCCACGACGAGGACGGGTACGGCCCAGCGCCACCAGTGCCGCCCCAGCATCATGGCGACCAGGGCGGCCGCAATCAGCGAGATCGACCCGCCCCGCGAGCCGGTCATCACGAGGCCGGTCAGGGCCACAGCGCCGCCCGCGGCGATCATCACGAAGCGCGCCCGGGAGCTCCGCGCTCGGGCGAGCATCGGCGGCACGAGCGCCAGCGCGGCGACGAGCGCGACGGCGAGCTCGTTCGCGTCACCGACGGTGCCGGCCAACCTGCCGCCCTGCGAGCCGATTCCGGTCAAGAGCCCCACTCCCGCGGCGACGGCGGCTCCGGCGACGAACGCTCCGCCGACCGTCGCGGCGTCGTCGCGGCGCCGCATGACGGCGATGCCGACCGCGGTGATCGCGATCAGCTGCGCCACCCGGCTCACAACGTCAAGCGCCGCCGCCTGGTCGGACGCCCACACCACGCTGAGCGCGGTCCAGATGGCGAACCCGCCCAGCGCGACGACGAAGGCCGCCGGGATCTGCCCGGACGGAGCACGCCCCCGCTGGAGCAGCCAGATCACGACGAACAGGACCGCGAGGGCCTTGACGACGGTGACGGCCGGCAGGAATCCCGCCGGTGCGAGAGCGACGAACGAGGCGAACGAGACCAGGGCCAGCCCGAACACCGGCCGGCTCCAGGCGTACCAGCAGCAGAGCGCGACGGCTGCGCCGCCGACGCCGATGGCCGGTTGCGCCACGGCGGCGAGGCCCGCGCCCACGGCCACCGCGAGCACCAGAGCGACGACGATCACCCGTCCGACCGCCGGAGAGGCGGCAGGAGCCTCCGATCTCGCCGGTTGGCGGGGCGCCGTCCGACGACCACCGTGCCGCTGTCAACGCCGTCCAGCTCGGCCGCGGCGTGTGCGAGCGCGTCCAGCTGCGTCGTCCCGACGCGGACGACCATCAGCGCAAGGTCAGCGGTCGCGACGAGCGGCACCGCGTCGCCGAAGATGCCGAGCGGCGCTGCGTCGATGACCACGAGGTCGGCGAGCTCAGACGCGCGCCGCACGAGCTCGACGACCTGGCCCGGCTGCGGCAGGTCGGCGAGCGACCGCGACGTCCCGCTGGCCGGGAGCACGCGCAGGAGGGGCGAAAGACCGTGTGGGGTTGCGAGCGCGAGCTTGAGCCCGTTCGGATCGCTCAGCACGTCGTCCATCGAGTATGCGGTCAGCCCGAGCATGCCTCCGAGCGCGCCCGTCCTCGAGTCGACCTCGAGCAGGATCGTGTCGCGGCCGGCGAGCGCAGCCGCGTTCGCAAAGGCCAGCGCAAGGGTCGTCCGGCCCTCACCTCCGGACGCTCCGGTGACGAGAACGCAGTGCCGGCCTACGAGCCGGTGGCTCAGCGTCCGGATCTGCTCGGACGCAGCGGCGGGGAGGTGGTTCGGCGTCACCGGCCGGGGGCGTCGTCCCCGTCCGCTCCAACGCCGGCTCTCGGCGGGTGGGATGGTGGCGACCACGGGCGCTGCGAAGAGCCTGCGAAGCTGACCCTGGCTGCGGAGGCGCGGAGCACGCGACTCGACGGCAAACGCACCGAGCACGCCGACGAGGAGCCCGACCAGGGCGGCACCCGCCATGACGACCGGGGGGTTCGGCCAGCTCGCTGACGTCGGGACAGACGCCTTCTGGAGCACGTGGATCGAGGGATCGCCGTTCGCCCGGAGGCTCTCGAGGTCCTGAAGCTGGAGAAGCGTCGCCGATGCGGCGCCGCGAGTCGGGATCTCGTCTGCGAGCGCCGCACGGCGCTGGGCGATGAGGCGGTCGATCGTGGGCTCGAGGTCGGCGGCACGTGCCGAGCGGACGCCGTCGGCCACAGCGTTCGCAATGGCCGCCGCGGTCGCCGGGTGCCGCGTCGTGGCGGCGATGTCGACGACGTCGGCACCCGCCACGGGCTGGGCGACGATCTCGGACGCGATCGCGCCGGCGGAAGGGTCTCCTCCGAGCTCAGCCGCGGCGTAAGCCGCGACGCGCCTCGACATGGCCAGCCATGCGACCGTCTGAGCCGGGCGTCCGGCCTCGCTCGACACGTGCAGCAGGCCGAGCTCGGCCAGTGCCGGCTGATCGACAGGGTCGACGCTCACGAGAAGCTGGGCGTGCGCCTGGTAGCGGCGCGGCGCGTGGTCGACGTAGAGCGCAGACGCCGCGATCGCGACGACAGCCGCGGCGAGGATCAGCCACGGGTGCGATCGAACGACCGCAAGATGGCTGCTCCATGGTGTGGGCGGCCGACGCCTGTCCCAGGCGGGGGTCGTCGGCTGAGGATCGCGCGCCGGGGCGGTGCTCACGGCGCGAAGAAGCGGACGGGGGGGCATTCCATGCCCGGGAATTCGGCACGCGCCGCGCCCGCTGGATCGTAGTTTCCCCCTACCTGCGGTTACGCCTTTCTGTGGCGGGCGTTACCGGCTCAGGGCGTCGTGCGGCGCGTTTTTGACCGCAGGCGCTCGCGAAGGCTGATCGTCGCGGTGTCCGCGATCGACTCCTCGAAGCGCGTCGAGTCGGTCTCGACCCCGTCGATGGGCTCCTCCTCGATCACCGTCCCCTCGAGCACGATCGGCTGGTTCTCGAGCTCAGCCCGAAGCGAGTCGATCTGGGCGAGCAGCATCAGCATCGCCTTGCCCGTCGCGCGCTGGTCGGCGGCCGGGCTCTGGCACAGCGATTCGGCCCAGCTGCGGACCTCGCGTTCCTGCAGGTCATCCATGCGCGTATTGTCGCAGGCTCGGGCCGATCGGGGCAAGCGCTGTATGTGGCGTTGATTGCAGTTTCATCCGGTCTGGGTGAGGCCGGACCCCGGATTCGGTGCCATCGTCGGGCGATGGACACCGAGAATGGCCGTCCTCGCTCGCTGGGCGGACTGATCCAGGAGCTCAGCCACGACGTGACCGCTCTCGTCCGCGGCGAGGTCACACTGGCCACGGCGGAGCTTCAGCAGAAGGCGAAGCGGTTCCAGACGGGGATCGGGCTGATGGTCGCGGCGGCGGTGCTGGTCGTGATGGCGCTGGGGGCGCTCACGGCGGCATGTGTGATGGGCCTGGCCGAGTTCATGCCGGGCTGGCTGGCTGCCCTCATCGTGACCCTGGTCCTGGTAGCGATCGCGGCCGGCCTGGCACTCGCCGGCAAGCGCAGCATCGAACGGGCGTCGCCGCCACTTCCGAAGGAGACAATCGAGGCGGTCAAGGAGGACGTCACGTGGATACGGAATCGAGCGAGGTCAGGGAACAGGTAGAGCAGGCGCGGGCCAGGCTGGGCGACACCGTCGAGGCGCTGGCCTACAGGATCAACGCACCTGCGCGAGCGCGCGACCGGATCGCGCGGTCCGTGGCTCGCGGCAAAGAGCGCGCGACGGGCGGCCGAGCCGCAGCCGTGGGCGGAGCGGCCGTCACGGCGACGGTCGCCGGCGCGGCCGGGGCGCACCGGGTGTGGGAGCGGAGCGGGCGGCCTGACGTCGTCCGCACAGCGGTCGTGGTCAAGCCCGCGCTCCGCGGCACGATGCGCGCCCGCAAGGCCAAGAAGGAAGGCCGCGATGTGCGCGTCCAGCACCTGCTGGGGTACGTGGCAGTCGCGATCTTCCTCACGTGGCTGACCAAGGCGCTCGAGGAGATGATCGACCGCTGGGGCGAGCCGGACTAGTCCGGTGCTTGCGGCAATCGTCGCAATGTGAGATCATCGCCGGGAAGTAGTGGGCCGTCAGGCGGGGCATTCGTCTGACAGAAGCTGGGCCGGTAGGGGGCATGCGTCCTGCGATTCGGGCATGGGTCGTCATCGGCGTCAGCCTGCTCTTGGCGCTGACGTCGCCAGCACGCATCGCCGTGGCGACGTCCGCTGTGCGCGGACGCGCCGCCTGCACCATTCGCGGCACGCCGGGCCCCGACGTCCTGGTGGGCACGCCGGGCCCGGACGTCATCTGCGCCGGAGGCGGAGCCGATACGGTGAACGGCCTGGGCGGCGCCGACATCATCCGCGGGGGCGGCGGCAGCGACTCGATCCACGGCAACCAGGGCGCCGACGTCCTCGTCGCGAGCGTCGGTCGCGATACCCTCAGCGGGGGTCGCGGAGCGGACCGGCTCGTGGCGCTCGACCGCGACCCGTTCGACCGTCTGGACGGCGGCCCTGGCACCGACCTGTGCATCAGCGACGCCGAGGATCACCGCGTGAGCTGCGCCCATCCCCTGGTGGCGTCGCACGCAGTCGCGATTCCGATACTGGAGTATCACGTCATCGCGATCGCGCCGCCGACCGCCCCCTTCCCGCAGCTCTGGGTACCCCCACGGGAGTTCGCTGCCGAGATGCGATACCTCGCGAGGCACGGGTATCACGTGATCAGCCTCCAGCAGGCCTACGACTACTGGCACGGCGGCGATCTGCCCGCGCGTCCGATCGTGGTCAGTTTCGACGACGGCTACCGGAGTCAGTACCGCAGCGCCATGCCGATCCTGGCTCGCCATGGATGGGCCGGCGTGCTCAACCTCGTCGTCCACAACCTCCGCTCACATGAGCTGGGGCGACGGAGGGTGCGCACCATGATCGCGCGCGACTGGGAGGTGGACTCGCACAGCCTCGCCCACCCCGACCTGACAGCGCTCGGCTCCGATGCCCTCCGGGCGCAGGTGGGCGGGTCACGAACGATTCTGCGCCGGGCGCTCCACATCCCGGTCAACTTCTTCTGCTACCCGTCCGGCCGATTCAACGCAGCGGTGATCAGCGCGGTCCGGCGCGCCGGCTACCAGCTCGCGACCACCACTATCGCGGGATACGCACGTCCAACCGAGCCGGACATGCTCCCCAGGATCCAGATCTTCCCTGGCGACGGGGCCGCGGGCCTCGCCGCCAAGCTGGAGCTGCTACAGAGCCTCGCGTTGCCTGATGGGCGGTAGCGTGCGCCCATGGCGGCGACGAGTAGGGGGACGACACGCGAAGCACTCCTTGAGTGGTACGCCGAGAACGCTCGCGACCTCCCGTGGCGCCGGACGCACGACCCGTACGCCATTCTCGTCTCCGAGGTCATGCTGCAGCAGACGCAGGTCGTCCGCGTCGTGCCCCGCTACGAGCAGTGGCTCGGGCGCTGGCCGGCCGTCGAGGCGCTCGCCGCCGCGACGCCGGCCGACGTCATCCAGGCTTGGAGCGGGCTCGGGTACAACCGCCGTGCCGTCAACCTGCACCGGTGCGCCCAGGCGGTCGTCGCCCGCGGCGGGTTTCCGCGGCAGCCGGAGGAGCTCCGGAAGCTCCCCGGCATCGGGCCCTACACCGCAGCGGCGATCGCCTGCTTCGCGTTCGGCGCCCAGATCGCCGCGCCCGACACGAACGCCCTGCGCGTCCTCGAGCGGGCCTTCCCGGGCGTTGACGTCGCGATCCCCGAGGGCCGCGCCTACGAGTGGAACCAGGCGCTCTTCGACCTCGGGCGTGAGGTGTGCATCGCCCGAAAGCCGCGCTGCGGCGCGTGCCCGCTCAAGTCGGGCTGTCCGTCGCGCGGGCGCACCTACGCGCCGCTGCGGCGGCAGTCGCGCTTCGAAGGCTCGTTCCGGCAGCGGCGCGCGCGGCTTCTCCAGGCGATCGCCGCGGCCGGCCGGCTGCCCGAGAGCGAGGCCGATGCCGAGGCGCTCGTCTCGCTCGTCCGCGACGGCCTGGCCGAGGTGTCGGACGGCGAGGCCCGGCTGCCCGGTCAGACGAGCCTTGCGACCAGCTCGGCCAGCCCGTCGAGCGAGCACAGCTCGGCGTCGGGCGCGTAGCCGTCCGGCAGCTCCCGGCCGGCCCGGTTGATCCAGACCGCCTTCATGCCGCAGGCCTGAGCGCCGGCGACGTCGGTGTCGAGGTCGTCGCCCACGTGCACCCACCGCTCCGGCTCGCCGCCCGCCAGCTCCCTGGCGTGCAGGAACGGCGCCGCCGCCGGCTTGAGCTCGCCCACCCGCTCAGCGTGGACGACGAACGCGAACCGGCGGGCCATCTCGAGCCTCTCGACCGGGAAGTTGCCGTTCGTGATCGCCCCGAGGACGTGGCCGGCGCGCTCGAGGCGATCCATCTCGGGCTCCACGTCGGGGTGGAGCTCGACCGAGAACACGCGCTCGGCCATCCAGACGTCGACCATCCACCGCGGCAGCCCCTCCTCGACGACGCCGCGATCGGCGAGCGCCCGGCGGAACGACTCCAGGCGGAGCTCCTCGTAGGTACCGGCGACGCCGTCGAGCTCGGCCCGGTAGGCGTGGAGCACCTCGATCGTCAGCGTTCCTGCGAGCCCCGGCACGCGCTCCTCGAGCCGCTCGATGGTTCGGCTCAGTGAGCCCTCCATCATCGGCATGAACTCCCACAGCGTCTCGTCGAGGTCGAACGAGACGACCGCCGGCGCGGTCAACCGGCTCTCCGAAGCAGCGCCACCGCGTGGCACGCGGCCCCCTCGCCGCGCCCCGTGAAGCCCAGGTG
>JBOHBE010000071.1:0-4930 GCA_050698235.1 Gaiellales bacterium | reverse complement strand
TCTCCCTCCTTGACGCGAAAGCCGACCGTGCCCTACCGCCATTGCACACGCGGTCCGGCGAGGCGTCAAGCTCACGCCTGCCCGGAAGTGGGAGCAGACGCAGGCCGCCGCGCCTCGTCACCAGTGGGAAGGACGACGGCTGCTGCGAACCCAGATGCAGATCCGACGGTCAGTCTGGCGGACGAGACGCGGCGCGCCCGGCAACTCGCTGTCGGGACGAGGCACCGAGCGGACTTGTCACATTACAGGACGACGTTCGCCAATGGAAGGAGGTGCAGAGGCCGCCCGCGAACCACGGATCGGATGACCCCGCCACTCGACCCCACCCCCCTCCTCCGCCTGCGCGAGAGCGTGTACCTCGGCGACCTCGTGATCACAGCGATCGCCGAGCTCGATCTCTTCACGAAGCTGGGCGACGACCGGCGGTCGCAGGCGGATATTGCGGCGCTGCTCGGCCTCGACGATCGGGCGGCGGCCGTGATGTGCGAGGCGCTCGAGAGCCTCGAGCTGCTCGAGCGCGACCGCGGCAAGCTGATGGCAAGCGCCACCGCGCGCGCCCACCTCGTCGCCGGAGCGCCCGGCGACCTCCGCCCCTACTTCGCATCCCTGCGGGAGCGGCCGGCGGTGCGCGAGCTTGCGGATGTGCTGCGGACGGGGAGGCCGGCGGCCTGGGCGAGCGCCGCGGCCGGCGACGACTGGGCCGGGCGCCTCGACGACCCCGAGTTTGCCGAGGAGTTCACGGCGGCGATGGACGCGCGCGCCCGGGTGCTGGCGCCGGCCCTCGCTCGGGCGCTCCACGACGTGCCGGCGCGACGGGTGCTCGACATCGCCGGCGGGTCGGGCGCGTACGGGTGCGCGCTCTTCGACGGCCGGGCCGACCTTCAGGTCGCCGTGTTCGAGCGGCCGCCGGTCGACGAGGTGGCCCCACCCTTCTTCGCCGGCGCGGATACGACTCGGTCGACGTCGTCGCGGGCGACATGTTCGAGAGGCTCCCGGCCGGATACGACCTGCACCTCTACTCCCACGTCCTGCACGACTGGGGAACCGCCGCCGTCGAGGCGCTCCTGCGCTCGTCGTTCGACGCGCTGCCCTCCGGCGGCCGGGTCGTCGACTACGACGCCCACCTCGACTCGCCCCGTGAGCCGGCCGTGGCCGCCTACTCGGTCCTCTTGATGCACGCGACCGAGGGCCGGTGCTACGGCGTCGAGGAGATCTCGGGGCTGATGCGCGCGGCCGGGTTCGTCGACGTCGACGTGCGGCGGACCGTCGGCGATCGCTCCGCGGTCTGCGCCCGGCGGCCCTAGGCACGAGCTCGGGCGGTGCTCTATCTTCACCTGGATGCCGAAGGCACCCAGGCGCCGGCACTGGCACCCGAGGCTCCCGGCCGCGGTGGAGGCGGAGGGAGAGTCGCTGACAGCGCACGTCGCCGCCCACGCCGACATCCAGAGCGTCGCCGAGCTCTCCTACATCGCGATCGACGAGATCGGGGACGGCCTCGTGACGCTCATCGTCTCGCAGTGGCCCGAGCTGGACGACACCGGGCGCCTGCGATTCTCGGAGCCCGAGCCGGTCGCCGTCGACGTCGACAGGGCTGCGTTCGAGGCGCTCCTGGCCAACCACCGCCGGCCCCGCGACCTGGCCGACCGGGCGCTTCGCGAGGGCGACGCGTTCGCCGCGCGCACGACCGGTACGGAGGAGCTCGACGCCGGCGAGCGGCGCGACCCGGGGAGCTGGATCGTTGCACCCGTCTACGACGTCACGGCCGATGCCCGCGACGCGGCGAAGGCGGCGTTCTTCGGCGTGGTCGGCACACCGCTTCCGCCTGACCTCGCCGCCGCGCTCGAAGCCCAGAGCGGCGACCGGAGGCCCTGACGTGGCCGCACCCAAGGCCATCCCCGTCGGCAGGCTGACGGCCGGGAACTTCGTCGCCGAGTGCACCCCGGATCGCCTCATCTACTTCCTGGTCAACGTCGGGGACGGCGACACCCAGCTGGTCCTGCTCCCTGAGCACGAGGGCGTCCGCTCGCTGCTCGTCGTCGATGTCGCAACGACGCACAAGCTGCCGGCGCTGATCGCGGCGCTCCAGGCGCAGGCGGTCCTCGGCGCCGACCCCCGCATCGCGCTCGTCGTCGCGACCCATCCCCACAACGACCACATCGGGGGGATGCCCGAGCTCCTGAACACGTACTTCGCCGGCATCACCGAGTTCTGGGACAGCGGCTTCTACTACACCACCCAGTCCTACTTCGACATGATGGCCGCGATCGACACGCACACGATCCCGTACGCCCAGCCGACGAGCGGGATGACGCGGTGGGTCGGGAACGTCAAGATCGAGGCGCTCTCCCCGTCGATCCGGCTTCGGAACAACTTCGACACGTACGGCGTCGACCCGAACAACGCGTCGATCGTGCTGCGGCTCGAGTTCCCCGCCGCGTGGGTCGTCGCGAAGACCGAGGACGGCGGGACGAAGCGCGAGTACGTCCGCCTCCAGGGCAAGACCCAGCGGCTGATCCTCGGAGGCGACGCCCAGACGCGGGCCTGGGGGAACGTGATCGAGGACTTCCCCGAGCTCGTGAAGAACCCGTCGCCGGCCTTCGACGCGCTCCGCATGGCGCTCGGAGACGACGCGCTCCACGCCCAGGTCTTCAAGGTCTCGCACCACGGCTCGAAGCACGGCGTCAACCTCGAGCTGATCGAGCGCATCGCGCCTGGCATCAGCCTCGTGTCGTCGGTCGCCCAGGGCGGCGAGTACAACTTCCCGCACCTGCTCGCGCAGGAGGCGCTCCGCGAAGGCATCCAGCCGGTCGCATCGCAGATCGTCCCGGACCGCAAGGACGACTGCGACCTCGGGATCCACTACACGAGCGTGTTCGATGACGCCGATCCCGCGGAGCCACTGGGGACGATCGGCGTGATCGTGTCCCCGACGGGCCGCCCCCAGGTCTGGCGGTTCGGCGACACGCCGAGGGACACGATCGCGCTCGATCAGGCGCGCCGGTTCTCCTGACGGCTACTCCGCCTCGGTGAGCGGCTGGCCGTGCGGCGCGCCCTCGTGCTGCTCACCCGCGAACTGCGGGCCGGGGTTCAGAAGGAACGCGCCGAGCGCCGCCGCCGCGGCCGCGAACACCGCGCCGAGCAGGAAGGCCGCGTGGTAGCCGCCGGCGAGAGCGGTGAGCGCGTCGTCGCCCGACGCGCGCAGGCTGTCGGTGCGCGACTGCGCCAGGCTGGCGAGGACCGCCAACCCGAGCGCGCCGCCCATCATGAACGACGTGTTCACGACGCCTGACGCCAGGCCCGCCTCGCTGGGATCGACGTCGCTCATCGCCGCCAGCAGCACCGGGTTGAACGCCGTGCCCGCGCCGAAGCCGAGCAGGATCATGCTGGGAAGAACATCCGAGACGAAGCTGCCGTCGACCGGCGCCCGCACGAAGAGCACCATGCCCACAGAGGCCACGAGCAGGCCCACGACGAGTGGCGGCTTGATGCCGTAGCGCATCACGAGCTTGGCCGAGAGGCCCAGGGAGAAGGCTCCCATGATCAGGTTGGCGGGCAGGAAGGCGAGCCCGACCTCGAGCGGCGTGTAGCCCAGGACGAGCTGCATGTAGAGCGCCGCGAGGAAGAACCACGCGAACATCGCCGCCGCCCAGAGGATCCCGACCACGTTCGCCGTCGCCAGGTTGCGCAGGCGGAAGAGGCGCAGGGGCATGAGCGGCGCCTCGACGCGCGACTCGATGACGAGGAAGGCGGCCAGGAGCACGACCGACAGCCCGAGCAGGCCCAGGGTCTGCACCGAGGTCCACCCCTCCTGGTTGCCGTTCACGATCGCGTAGACGGCGAGCATGAGCGACGCGGTCACGGTGATCGCGCCCGCAACGTCGAGCCGGGCGCGGGCGCCCTCGATCCGCGCCGCCGGCAGGAGCTTCAGCGAGAGCGCGACGACGATGAGCCCGATCGGGAAGTTGACGAGGAAGATCCAGTGCCAGTCGAGGGAGTCCGTGAGGACGCCGCCGAGTGTGACGCCGATGCTGCCGCCGCCGGCGGCAACGAACCCGAAGACGCCCATCGCCTTGGCCCGGTCGGCCGGCTCTGTGAAGAGCGTCATCATGAGCGAGAGCGACACCGCCGAGGCGATCGCGCCGCCGACGCCCTGAACAGCGCGCGCGCCGATGAGGACTTCCTGGCTCGCCGCGAGCCCGCAGGCCAGCGACGAGAGCGTGAACAGCGAGATGCCGATGAGGAACAGCCGCCGGTGGCCGAAGAGATCGCCGAGGCGTCCCCCCAGGAGCAGGCAACCGCCGAAGGTGAGCAGGTAGGCGTTCACGACCCACGCGAGCGACGTCTGCGAGAAGCCGAGGTCCTTCCTGATCGACGGCAACGCGACGTTCACGATGGTCGCGTCGAGCACGATCATCAGGCTTCCGAGGCAGAGGACATAGAGGGCGAGCCAGCGAGTGCAGTTGTTCATCGTCATCGGGGGTGCATCCTTTCGAGGTCGTTCTCGAAGCGTTAGACGGGCCGGCCGGCCGGAACTCATCGGTCGCCCGCCGATGAGTTCCCCCGCCGGCGGGGGTCAAACCTCACAGATGCCGTCCGCGCGGCCGTCCACCGTCGTCTTTGCCGTCGCCGGGCCCCTGGCCCGTGCCGACCTGCCCTCAGTCAGCGGGGGCGTCGCCGCGCTGCTCGAAACCTCGGGGGCCGAGATCGCGCTGTGCGACGTCGGTGCGCTCGGCGCCGACGCCGTCGCGCTCGACGCCCTGGCACGCATGCAACTGGCGGCCGGGCGGATGGGGCGCCAGGTCGTCCTCCGCCACGTCACCGACGAGCTGCGCGGCCTGCTGGCGCTGGTCGGGCTGGACGGCGTGCTACGGATCGAGCCGGGGAGGCAGGCCGAACAGCGGGAACAGCGTGTCGGTGTCGAGGAAGAACG
>JBOHBE010000070.1:0-1669 GCA_050698235.1 Gaiellales bacterium | reverse complement strand
GTGCGAGATGGGCGGCCAGAACGCCGCGATCGTGTTGTCCGACGCCGACATCGAGGCATCGGCGGGCATGGTCGCCTCGGCCGCCATGGGCTACGCCGGCCAGAAGTGCACCGCCACGAGCCGGGTGATCGCCGAGCGGGGAGTGGCGGCTGATCTGCGCGACGCGCTCGTGGCCGAGGTCGAGGCCCTGGTCGTCGAGGATCCGGCTGACGCTGCGTGCGAGGTCGGGCCGCTCATCACAGGCGAGGCCTGCTCCGCAGCCGTCGCGGCGGTCGAGCGCGCCGTGGCGTCGGGCGGCCGGCTGCTGGCCGGTGGAGCCGCGATCGAGGGCGCCGGCCACTACCTGGCCCCGGCGCTGGTCGAGGTCTCCGACCCGGGCGCCGAGCTGGCCCAGGAGGAGGTGTTCGCGCCGGTCGCCGCGGTTCTCGAGGCGCGCGACGCCGCGCACGCCGTCGAGCTCACCAACGGGGTCCGCTACGGGCTCTCGACGTCGATCTTCACCCGCGACCTCGACCGCGTGCTCGACCTGGCCGGCCGGCTCGATACGGGCCTCGTTCGCGTGAACCAGCCGACGTCGGGTGTCGACCTGCACGCGCCGTTCGGCGGCGAGAAGGCCTCGGGCCTCGGCCCGCGGGAGCAGGGGAAGGCCGCGCGCGACTTCTACACATCGCTGCGGACGATTCTCGTCTCGCCCGCAGTGGTAGAATAGTCACGAGGTCTAAAAGTGGCGGATCCCGGTGGACATCCGCGTGTCGCGGCAGACGTGGCCGTTTTCGCATACCTGAACGGTGCGATGCACGTGCTGCTCGTCCGACGGCGCTACCAGCCGTATGAGAGCTACTGGGCGCTGCCCGGCGGCGGCATCGAGTCGGACGAGACGCTCGAGCAGGCGGCCGTCCGCGAGCTTCGCGAGGAGACGGGCGTCACCGACACGTTCATGGAGCAGCTCGCCACGTTCTCGGAGGTCGATCGCGACCCGCGCGGGCGCGTGATCTCGTGCTGCTACCTGGCGCTCGTCGACGCCGCGCGCGTGCAGCTGGCGCCCGGGTCGGACGCGCGCGAGGCCGCCTGGCGGCCGCTCGAGCCGCTGCTCCAGGAGATGGAGGGCACGCCCGTGCTCGCGTTCGACCACGACGACATCCTGCGCTACGCCCGCCAGCGGCTGGCGTACAAGCTCGAATACCAGAACGTCGCGTGGGGCCTGCTTCCCGACGCGTTCACGATGTCGGAGCTCCGGCACGTCTACGAGGCAGGCATCGGCCGCGCCTTCGAGCCGAACAACTTTCGCCGCATCGCGCTCGGGTGGGGCGTCCTGGCCGAGGACGGCGAGCGCGCCACCGGCGGCCGGCCGGCCGCCCTCTACCGGTTCGCCGACCGCCGCCCGCTGATCCTCGCCCAGAGTGCCCGCTACCGGCGGTCCGGGTGATCGCGGCCGCCCCCACCGAGCTGCTCGTCGACGAGTACGAGCTGACGATGGCCGATTCCTACGTGGCCGAGGGCAAGGACTCCGAGCAGGTCGCGTTCGAGCTCTTCGCGCGCGAGCTGCCGCCGAACCGGGGCTACCTCGTCGCCGCCGGCCTCGAGCGCGCCGTCGAGGTGCTGACGGGCCTGCGGTTCGGGGACCCGGCGCTCGAGTACCTCGAGCGGGCGCGGATCTGCTCGCCGGCGC
>JBOHBE010000069.1:0-3843 GCA_050698235.1 Gaiellales bacterium | reverse complement strand
GCCTGGTCCAGGAGTCGCCCAGCGGGTGGCGGCAGACATCCGGCGCGCCCGTGCACTGGGATCCGTGGCTCATCGACGGCACCGTCCCGGCCGCGACCGCGCGGGTCGTGCTCGTGCACCGCGACGGGACGCAGACGCCGGTGCCGCTCCGTCGCCGTCCGGGGGGGAGCCTGCGGTACTTCGCCGTGCGACTGCGGCCGCAGAGCGCGGCCGGCCAGGCCGGACCCGCATCGTTCGTCGCGCTCGACGCCGGCGGGAGACGGCTCGGCGTGGCCACCCTCACGCGCCACGACGTGCGCCCCCTCATCACCACGCTCAACCAGTCAGGCGGGTCAGGCGGCGGCCCGGCGGTGGACTTCGGCTCGACCCGAGGCACGTTCCAGGGCCAGCCGGGGACGGCGCGGCTCTCGGTCGAGGTCGACCCGCGGACGGGGCGGGCCCGGTGCCTGGACGTGGACTTCACGAGCGACGCGGGCCACGCCGGCGACGGAGGCTACGGCAGCTGCACCGCGCCGGAGCGCGGGATGACGCCGGCGATAGACTCGAACCTCGGGACGCACGTCGCATTCGGCTCCGTCCCGAAGGGCACCGCGACGGTCGACATGATCCTGAAGGACGGGACGCAGGTCGCGGTGCCGGTGCACGCTCACGCCTACGTCGCGGTGATCGGGAACGCGCTCTACCGGTCGGGGAACCTGCCGGTGCGACTTGTGGCCCGCGACGCCGGCGGCCACGTGGTGGGGCGTTACGTCTTCCGGCGTGACCGGGACTTCCTGGACTACTGAGCGTGCAGGCTGGCGACCGTCTCGTCCCACAGCCCGTCGTCGGGGTCGGGATCGCGGTCGCCGCGGCGGGCCGCACACGCGGCGATCAGCTCGGCCAGCGCGTCGACGGCCGCGAGATCGCCGGTCGCGCAGATCTCGCGCAGGCCGGCCGCGTACAGGTAGTCGCCGGTCAGGACGGCGAGGTCGCGGTCGTCCTGGTCGAAGAGCCGTGACGTCCCGTGGTGCAGGAGATAGCCCTCGTAGATCGTCTCGACCCCCAGCAGGTGGCGCTCGGGGCAGCTCTCCGCGAAGCGCAGGTCGCCGCGCGGCTCGGGGAGGAGGGCCGACGCCCAGAGCGGGCTCGCCTCGGCGGCTCGCTCGGCGACGGTCTCGAGCACGCTCACCCGCGGAACTCCGCCGCGGCGGCCGCGGTCATCTCAAGCTGCTCCTCGGTGTGGGCGAGCGAGGGCATCGCCGCCTCGAACTGCGACGGAGCCAGCGCGATGCCCCGGTCGAGCATGTGCGCGTGAAACGCTGCGAACCGCGTGGTGTAGGCCGTGGCGGCGTCGGCGTAGCTTCGCACCGGGCCGGGGTGATGGAACGCCGTCAGCATCGCCCCGACCCGGTTCACGGCGATGCCCGGCCCCGCGAGGGCCGCTTCCAGGGCGGCGCCCGTGCGCTCGAGCCGGTCGTAGGCGCCGGGCTCCTGCAGGATCCGGAGCGTCGCGAGACCGGCGGCCATCGCGAGCGGGTTCCCCGAGAGCGTCCCGGCCTGGTAGACGTCGCCCTCCGGCGCCAGGAGCGCCATGACGTCAGTGCGGCCGCCGAACGCCGCTGCCGGGAGGCCGCCGCCGACGATCTTGCCCAGGCACGTGAGATCGGGCCGGACCGCGAACCGCTCCTGGCCGCCGCCGTAGGCGATCCGGAAGCCCGTGATCACCTCGTCGGCGATGAGAAGCGCGCCCGTGCCGTTGCAGACGGTGCGAAGGCCCTCGAGGAACCCCGGCTCGGGCGCGACGACGCCCATGTTGCCGGCCACCGGCTCGACGATGACCGCCGCGAGCTGGTCACCGTGCTGCTCGGCAAGCCGGCGCACGGCGTCGAGGTCGTTGTACTCCGCGATCAGCGTGTCGGCGACGACCGCGTCGGGCACGCCGGGGCTGGACGGGATCCCAAGCGTCGCGAGGCCGGAGCCGGCCTGCGCAAGCAGGGCGTCGGCGTGGCCGTGGTAGCCGCCGGCGAACTTCAGGATCCGGTCGCGGCCCGTGAAGGCCCGCGCCAGCCGGAGCGCACTCATGGCGGCCTCGGTGCCCGACGAGACGAACCGCACCTGCTCGACCGACGGCACGGCCGCGACGACGGCCCGCGCGAGCTCGACCTCGATCTCGGTCGGCGCCCCGAACGTGGTTCCGTTACCCGCGGTCTCGCGCACGGCCTCGACCACAGCCGGATGCGCATGCCCGGCGATCAGAGGCCCCCACGACATGACCCAGTCCACGTAGCGGTTGCCGTCGACGTCCCACACCCACCCGCCCTCGCCTCGGGCCAGGAACAGGGGATGCTCGCGGCCGACCGACCGCATCGCCCGGACGGGGCTCGAGACGCCGCCCGGAATCACGGCGCGCGCCTCCTGGAAGAGCTCGGCGGAGCGGCGCTCTGTCCGTGAACCTCTTACGACAGCCATTGCGCCGCGCGAGCCGCGTGGTACGTGATGACCATGTCGGCGCCGGCCCGGCGGATCGCGGTCAGCGCCTCGAGGACCGCGGCCTTCTCGTCGATGAGTCCCTGCGCCGCGGCGGCGGCGATCATCGCGTACTCGCCGCTCACCTGATAGGCCGCGAGCGGCACCCGGGTCTGGTCGCGCAGGGTGCGCAGCACGTCCAGATACGGCAGCGCGGGCTTGACCATGACCATGTCGGCGCCCTCGTCGATGTCGAGCAGCGCCTCGCGCACGGCCTCGCGGCCGTTCGCCGGGTCCATCTGATAGCCGCGCCGGTCGCCCTCGCTCGGGGCCGAGTGCGCGGCGTCGCGGAACGGGCCGAAGAACGCGGACGCGAACTTGGCGCTGTAGGCCAGGATCGACGTCGACTCGAAGCCCTCGGCGTCGAGAGCCGAGCGGATCGCACCGACCCGGCCGTCCATCATGTCGGACGGCGCGACGATGTCAGCTCCCGCGCGCGCATGCGAGACGGCTGTGTCGGCCAGCACCTCGAGGCTGACGTCGTTTGCCACCTCGCCGTCCTGAAGGATGCCGCAGTGCCCGTGGGACGTGTACTGGCAGAGGCAGACATCGGTCACGACGACGAGATCGGGGACGTGCGCCCGTAGCGCCCGGATGCCCATCTGCACGATGCCCTCGTCGTCGAAGGCCTCGCTCGCGGCCTCGTCCTTGCGCGCCGGGAGGCCGAAGAGGATCACGGCGGGAACGCCGGCGGCGTGCGCCGCGGCCGCCCGCTCCACGAGCGCGTCGACCGAGAGGTGGTACTGGCCCGGCATCGACGGGATCTCCTCCTCGCCCGTCCCATGCCGCACAAACAGTGGCTGGATCAGGTCGGCCGGCGAAACGCGGGTCTCACGGACGAGGTCTCGCACCCCGGCCGTGCGGCGCAGGCGGCGCAGACGGGTGACCGGGAAGGCCATGGGGGCAGTGTATCGCCGGCCTTGTTCCAGCCACTGCAAAGGTGTAGTCTTGCCAAGAGTGGACGGGCAGCGGAGCGATGTTGACGGACCGGTGGGGGAGCCGACCGTGGAAGAACACCCAGGGCACGACGAGGAGTACTCGAACGAGGCGCTGCGCAAGCTCGGCGCCCGCGTCCGCCACCTCCGTCGCAAGAAGGGCCTGACCCAGCGGGAGCTCTCGTTCGACGGGTGCTCCTACAGCTATCTGGCCCGCATCGAGGCCGGCGACCGCCGCCCCAGCCCGCGCGTGCTCATGGAGATCGCCCGCCGCCTCGGCGTGAGCGCCGAAGAGCTCTCGGGCGAGACCTCGACAGAGCAGCGCTCGCGGTCGCTCGAGCTCCTGGACGCCGCAATGATGATCCGAGAAGGCGAGCTCGACGAGGCCGAGGAGCTCCTGCGC
>JBOHBE010000068.1:0-7363 GCA_050698235.1 Gaiellales bacterium | reverse complement strand
GTGCACGCGTTTAGGGTACCGCGGCCTGGCGAGCGGTGGCGCGCTCGAGGATGAGATCCATGACCGCGATCAGCGCAAGGTCAGGGTCTCCGGCCTCGATCACGGGCCACCCCATCTTCTCGGCCCGGCCGATGAGGTAGTCCTGGATGCGGCGGATCTCGCCGAAGCTCCGCAGATAGCGATCCATCGACCGGATCCCGCCGCTCGCCATGTCGCGGAAGAAGAAGTGGCCCTGGTGCGTCTCCTCGTCGGTGATGGTGAGCATCGCCTGGACGACGACGGCGCCCGCGTGCTGGTCGGCGGCAACGAGGCCGGGCACCAGGTGGACGCCCTCCACGACGGTCGAGAGGCCCTCGAGCACCGCTCGCTCGACGATCGCGTTCGCGCCGACGGCGACCTGTCCCGACTGCTGGAGGAACCCGTACAGCGCGCGGTCCTCGGAGTCGGGATCGGGCATCGGCACCTTGAGGCCCTGCGCCGCCTCGAACGACGAGAAGTGCAGCTCCGGCATGAGCTCGGCGGCGAAGAACGCCCGCATGACCTGGCGGACGGCGTCCGTGGACGTGATGCGGCTGATCCCGAGGCGATACGCGATCTCGCTCGCGAGCGTGCTCTTCCCCGTCCCGGTGGCGCCTCCGAGCAGGACGACCAGCGGCCGGTCGAGCCTCAGCACCTCGTGCCAGCCGTGGTAGCGCGAGACGACCTGCGGTCCCTCCTCCTCGGCCAGCACCTCCTCGACGACGCCGTGGAGCTGCTCGATCGGGATCTCGTCCTCGGCGATGCGCGCGACCTCTCGCTGGATCCGCAGGGCCAGCTGGTAGGCCCGCTCCGGCTCGACGCCCGCGAGCACGAGCGCCTGGGCCATCCGGCCCTTCGAGAACGGCATGGGCGCGCCGCGGCTTCGGATGCGAGGCTCGCGCGCCGGCAGCTCGGGAGGCGGCGGCTCGGCCTCGCCGCGGTGGAAGATGCGGCGCCAGTCAGGCATGCGCCGCCACCACCTCGTCGGCCAGCCCGTGCAGGGCGGCGTCGAGGTCGGGAGAGCCGTCCGTCGCCTGCGGCCGGTTGTCGCAGAAGACGAGCCGGGCGCCACGCGCCTCGGCCGCCTCGGCGACGACGTCGATGGCCGCGGCCTTGATCTCGGTCAGGTAGGTCTCGGCGCCCGCAACGTCGGGCCGGCCGAGGTCGGCGCGCAGGGCGGCGCGGTCGGACAGCGACCCCGAGACGGCGACGACATCGGCGCCGTGGTCCGACTCGAGCGAGGCCCGGAGCGCGGGATGCACGGCGGCCGGCGCCGTGGTGAAGAACGCGACCCGCTCGCCGGCCACGGTCTCGGCCGGGTGAGGGCGAAAGACGGTGGTCACGACCGGCAGGTCGGGGCGGAGCGACGCGACCGCCGTACGCAGGTCATCCACATCCTGCGGCGAGGCGAGCGGCTGCTCACACATCGTCACGACGAGCATGTCGGACACAAGTATCCGGTAGGGACCCATCCCTGTCACCAGGTTGTCCGCTGGACGAGCGGCTGACGTTACCAGCACCGTGCGGTCTGCCGCCACCGGCGGAAGGGCGGCACCCGATCCTTCGAGGACGACCAGGTCGGGCTCGAGGGCGCGGGCGGCCGCCACGGCCTCGACCACATTCGACAGAAACGGCGTCCCGGCGAGCCCCGATCCGCACCGCCGTGCGCCGACGGTGACGACGCCCGCGAGCGCGGCATCCTCGAGGTAGTCCGAGGCGGCGTGGGCGCCCGCACGGGAGCGTGCCAGGAGATCGGCGACGCCGACCCGCGCGGCCGAGCCGTCGACAACCTCGGGATCGGCCGGCCCGCCGCGCCCCATCGCGACGACGACCACCCGCCGGTCTGCCGACAGCAGACGGGCCGCGTGGCCGCTGATGGCGGTCTTTCCGATCCGCTTCGCCGTCCCCACCACCGCGAGGGCGGGGACTCCGGCGTCGTGCCTCGGCGGCGGGCGGAAGGCGAAGTCGGCGCCCGAGTACTCGAGGCCGGCCGCGAGCGCGTGGGCGATCAGGCGAAACCGCGAGCGCTCGTCGAGCACCGGCTCGTCGCTCAGGTCGACGACCCGCTCGGCGCCGTGCCGCCGGGCGGCCTCGACCATCGCCGCCTCTCGCTCGCCGTTCACAAGCTCGAGCGGCACGCCGTAGTCGGGTTCCCCGTCGAGCTTCTCGACGCCGCCCAACAGCAGAGCCGCCACGACAGGCCCGTCCATCCCGACCTGCTCGATGGCGGCGCGGACGACGGCCGGGTAGTGCTCGCCGTCGACGAGTACGAGCGCCGGGCGCATCAGGTCGCCGTCGGGACCGTGTGCTTCTCGTAGGCCAGGGTGACGGGCGAGAACCGGATGATCGTCTCGCGGCCGTGGAACGGGTACTTGCGGTAGACGCCCACTTCCTCGGCGGCGATCTCGACGACGTTGTAACAGGGGCGCGTGTTGCCGCGCAGTCGCATCGACGAGACGGTTCCCGCGTTGACGACGAACAGATCCTCGAGGCGCCACGCGTACGGCACATGCTTGTGGCCCGAGAGCACCAGGTTGACGCCAGCCCGCTGGAGCACCTCGAGCGCGTCGCCGGCGTCGTGGACGACGTTTCGCTCGCGCCCCGTGCCGGGGATCGGGAGCAGGTGGTGGTGCAGGATGAAGACGCGGAAGTCGGCGGGCGGCGAGAACTGCTCCTCGATCCACGAGTAGCGGCTGCGGCCGACGACCCCGTGGTCGAGGTCGGGCTCGGACGAGTCGACGGCGACGAACGTGATCCCGCCCTTGTGCAGCACGGTCGAGCGCGGCCCGATCAGGTTTTCGAAGTGCACGTGGCCGACGTTTCGGGAGTCGTGGTTCCCGGGGATCGTGATGACGTCGGGGCAGATGAGCCGCTCGAGGTACTCGCGCGCCTGGCGGTACTCCTGCTTGTAGCCGAACGTCGTGAGGTCGCCCGAGCAGACGACCACGTCGGGGCTCAGCTCGTTGATCTCCATGATCGCCCGCTGGAGCAGGTTCTCGACGAAGTACGGCGACCCGCAGTGCAGGTCGGAGAGGTGCGCGATCACGAACGGGCGGGGCTGGCTCGACACGGCGCCATCGTACCGCCGTCCGGGGGGATCAGTACCCTTGCTAGGCGGGATGCAAAACGGGCCGCGGTTCCAAAACGACGCCGAGCGAGAGTGCGCGCGGCTGTTCGACTACCACGGCGTGGCGTGGGAATACGAGCCGCACACGTTCCCGCTCGAGGTGTGCCCGGAGGGCCGGGTGCTCGAGGCCTTCACGCCCGACTTCTATCTTCCGGAGCAGGACCTGTACGTCGAGGTGACAACCATGAAGCAGTCGCTCACCACGAAGAAGAACCGCAAGGTGCGGCGGCTGCGCGAGCTCTATCCCGACGTGCGCATCCGCATCCTCTACCGCCGCGACATCGACGCGCTCGCCGACCGGCACGGCCTGCGGCAGTCCGCGTGACCGAGCCCGCCGGGGCGGTCTACCTGCCCGCGACGGCGATCGCCGAACGCGTCGCCGACCTCGCCGCCGCGATCGACCGCGACCACCGGGGTGCGCAGCTGACGCTCGTGGCCGTCCTCAAGGGGGCCGTCGTCCTGTGCGCCGACCTGTCGCGCGCCCTCACGATCCCGCACCGGATCGACACGATCCAGCTCACGCCGTACCGCGGATCGCAGGGCGGACGCATCCGCCTCACCAAGGATCTCGACCGCCCGGTGCGCGACGAGCACGTGATCGTGGTCGAGGACGTGATCGACACGGGCCTGACGCTCCTGAACGTCGTCCGCGCGCTCAGCGCGCGCGGGGCGGCGCGCGTCGACGTGTGCGCGCTGCTCGACCGGCCCCACCGCCGGCTCGCCGAGCTCGACGTGCGCTACCTCGGATATACGGCCGCCGAGCGCCTGGTGGTCGGCTACGGCCTGGGTCACCACGACCAGCACCGGTCGCTGCCCGACATCCGCTTCCTCGCCGCCTGAACGGCTGAGAGCGGACACCCACAGCTACCATACGCCCATGGCAAAGCGCCGAACGCTCGACCGTGATCGGGGCCTGATCGCCCGCATGACGACGACCGTCTTCCTGCTCGGTCTGATCTACGTCATCTTCTTCGTGGTGCTCGCCCAGGCGTTCAACCTGGGCGTGATCCCGATCATCCTGATCGGCGGCGGCCTCCTGGTCGTCCAGTACTGGACGAGCGACAAGATCGCTCTCGCGTCGTCCGGGGCGAAGATCGTGAGCCAGTCCGAGGCACCCGAGCTGCACGCCGTCATCCAGCGGCTGTGCATGACGGCGGGCCTCCCGATGCCGCGCGTCGCGATCGTCCCGACCGACATGCCGAACGCCTTCGCGACCGGCCGCAGCCCCAAGCACGCCGCCGTGGCCGTGACCCAGGGCCTGCTCGACAGGCTCGAGCCCGACGAGCTCGAGGGCGTGATCGCCCACGAGCTGAGCCATGTCGCCCACCGCGACGTCGCGATCATGACGATCGCGAGCTTCTTCGCGATGGTCGCCGGATTCATCACCCGCTGGGGCTTCTTCTTCGGCGGCGGCTTCGGCGGCGGAGACGACGACAACAACTCCGGCAACGCCTTCATCATCGTGCTGCTCGTGTCGATCGTCGTCTACGCGCTTTCGTTCGTCCTCATCCGCACGCTCTCGCGGTACCGCGAGTTCGCGGCCGACCGGGGCGCGGCCGTCCTCACGAAATCGCCGTCGAGCCTCGCGTCGGCGCTGGTCAAGATCTCGGGCGCGATGGGCCGGATCCCGCAGCGCGACATGCGCATGGCGGAAGGCCTGAACCAGTTCTTCATCATCCCGGCAGGTCTCAAGAGCGGCTTCTCGACGCTCTTCGCCGACCACCCCCCGCTCGAGGCCCGGCTCGAGCAGCTGCGCCGCCTCGAGCGCGGTCTCGAAGGCCTGTAAGAACCTTCCATGTCGGTCTTCCAGCCGTAAATCGGGTAGATTCCTCGGCCCCATGGGCCTTTTCGACAGTCTCCTGGGCCGGACGAAGGTTGAGAAGCCGACGCTCGAGCGCCTGTTCGCCATGTCGACGGCCCAGGTGACGCTCGAGACGGAGCTCGACCTGCACCCGTCGAAGACGGCCGCCATCTGCTTCAAGCCGATGTCGTCGTCGCGCTTTCGCGAGAGCGGCAAGGACATCGAGGACATGGTGCGGATGGCCTTCACCGACTCCGGGACGAAGATGGACCGCACGGTCGACGAGTTCGGATACGAGTGGTTCACGCTCACAGACCCGGATTTCGAGGACCTCGTGACGACGATCCACGTCACGGCCCAGTCGATGACCGACGACGGATTCGGAGAGCAGATACTGTGCGCGCTCTTCGGATTCGAGCCGGGGAACATCCGTTTCGTCTACAACTTCAAGCGCGGCGCGTTCTATCCCTTCGTGCCGCAGGGTAAGAACACTCGCGACACCGAACGCGAGCTCCAACTCCAGGCGAGGCTCGAGAACGAGCTTCCGATCGAGGCCGAGCTCGAGCGCTGGTATCCGCTATGGGACGCCCCGATCTAGACCTCGAAAAACGGCTGAAGGCGTATGGCGGCGACCCACGCTGGGTCCAGCGCCAGATCGCCCGCGACCGCGCGATCCGTCACCGCCGGATCGCGCTCGCGTCGTTCGTGTCGCTCGCCGTGATCTTCGGCGCGGCGGGGGCCTGGACGCGGATCACCGGTTCGTCGCCGCTGCATCGCGGCGGCTCTGCGGCGACCACCGCGAAGCAGAAGCCCAAGCCGCCGCCGACCCTGCCCGACGGCGGCCGGACGATCCTGCCGCGCACGCGTGTAGTTGCCTTCTATGGAGCGCCCCAGGACGCCGGCCTCGGCACGCTCGGAATCGGCACGCCCGACGCGGCGGGCCGGCGCCTCGACAAGATGGCGGCCAAGTACAGCGCCGACCGGCCGGTGCTGCCCGCGATGGAGCTGATCGCGACCGTCGTCCAGGCGTCGCCGGGCGAGGACGGCATGTATCGCGCGCGCCAGTCGTCCGATCTCATCGGCAGCTACCTGGCCGCCGCTCGGCGGGCGCACGCGCTCCTCATCCTCGACATCCAGCCGGGCCGCTCGCCGTTCATGCGCGAGGTGCACGCCTACGCGCGCTGGCTGCGCGAGCCGGACGTCGGCATCGCGCTCGACCCGGAGTGGAGCATGGCGCCGGGGCAGGTGCCCGGGACGGTCATCGGCTCGACCGACGCGTCGATCGTGAACCACGTCCAGGCCTACATGTCCAAGATCGTGAAGGCCCACAACCTGCCGCAGAAGCTCCTGATCGTCCATCGGTTCACCACCGGGATGATCCGAGACGCCCGCACCCTCAAGGTCTACCCCGGCGTCGCGCTGACCGTGAACGTCGACGGGTTCGGCGACGAGGCGAACAAGGTCTCGAAGTACGACCTCTTCTCGAGCCGAAAGCCGGGCCGCTACAACGGGTTCAAGCTGTTCTTCCACGAGGACTCCGGCCTCATGCGGCCGCGCGAGGTGCTACGGCTCATCCCGCGGCCCGACGTCGTCGTGTACGAGTCACGACCTCGGTCTAGCCGGGGATCGCGCCCTCGCCCGAGAACGCCTCGCGCGCCTCGTCGAGCGTGGTGTCTACGGCCGGAAGGACGTGGTCCGAGGTGACGAGTTCGCCGTCGGGCACGGCCGTGCCCTGGTCGCGAACGTACGCCACCAGCGCGCCGAAGGACCGGCCAAACCCCGCGCCGTCGCCGGCGGCCACTGCAGCGGCCACCGCGTTGTCGAGCTCGTTCAGGTGGCCCACGTCGGAGTCGTCGAGCCGGAACTGGCCGCTTCCGAGGATGCGGACGACGGTCACTTCGACTCCTCCTCGGACTTGGCCGGCTCGGCGTCGCCCTGGCCGAGCTCCGCGGCCGGCGTGCCGCTTCCGACCTCGGCTCGCAGCTTGGCCATCTCGGCGTCGACCTGGCTCCCGGCGGTGAGCGAGGCGATCTGCGCATCGAGGTCGGAGCCCGGGGCTGCCGTCAGGTCGTCGATGGCGCCGGTCTCGACGAGCTCGTTGACCGCCTCCGCCCGAGCCTGCATCTGCTCGGTCTTGTCCTGCGCGCGCTGAAGCGCGAGCCCGACGTCGGACATCTCCTCGCCCAGGCCGGTCGTCGCCTCGCCGATCCGCACCTGTGCCTCGGCCGCGGAGTACTGGGCTTTCACGACCTCCTTCTGGGTGCGGAACGACTCGACCTTCGCCGACAGCCGTCGCTCCTGGTCGATCAGGTTCTGCTGCTGCTGCTCAAGCGCGGTGATCTGCGTGTCGAGGCCCTGGAGCTGGCCCTGGATCAGCGCCTTGCGCTCGAGGGCCGTGCGGGCAAGGTCCTCGCGGT
>JBOHBE010000067.1:0-10588 GCA_050698235.1 Gaiellales bacterium | reverse complement strand
AGCAGGTTCTCGCGCTCGCGCACGCCCGGCGCCTGCCCGACCAGGATCGCCTCGGCGTCGCGGCGCCCGCTCACGACCGGCATCGACTCGACCCGGATGCCGGCGGCGACGCAGCGCCGACAGGGTCGCAGCGCGCGCGTCAGCGCTTCCAGATCGCCGATCTGCCCGCGCTCGTCCACCCTTGTAGTATCCGCGGCCGTGAATCGCGCCGGCCGCAACCCGTTCCCGTTCGCCGCCGAGTACCAGTACGCGCAGTCGGTGGTCACGGAGGGCGAGCTCGTGTTCACGGCCGGCCAGGGCGGGTTCGGCGCCGACGGCGCGGTGGTCGACCCGGACGACGCCGAGGCCCAGATCCGGCAGGCGTTCGCGAACCTGGCCGCCGTGCTCGCGGCCGAGGGCGCGTCGCTGCGCACGATCGTCAAGATGACCGTCTACCTCGCCCGGGCGTCCGACTACGACGCGTTCAAGCGCGTCCGCGGTGAGCTCTTCGCCCCGCCCTACCCGGCGTCGACCGCCATCGTGGCGGGTGGGTTCCTGTTCGACGGCATGCTGGTCGAGATGGACGCGGTCGCCCGCGTCGGAGAGGAGCGCGCGTGAGCGCCGCCAAGATCTACCTGTCGACGGACATCGAGGGCACCGCGGGGATCGTCGACTGGGGCCAGGTGCTCGGCCCGAGCGCGGAGTACGAGGTCGGCCGGCGCCTGCTGCTCGCCGAGATCAACGCCGCGATCGACGGGGCCGGCGAGGCCGGGGCGACGGAGTTCCTCGTGAACGACGCCCACGCCACGATGGCGAACCTGCCGCCGGCCGCGATCCACCGCGAGGCGTCGTACCTGTCCGGCCGCTACAAGCCGCTCTACATGATGGAGGGGCTCTACGGCAGCTTCGACGCCGCCTTCTTCATCGCCTACCACGGCTCGATCGGGCACGAGCGCGCGATCCTCGCCCACACGTACAACCAGAGCGCGATCTGGGAGGTCAAGCTGAACGGGGCCATCGTCGGCGAGAGCGCCCTGAACGCCCTGGTCGCGCTCCACCACGGCGTGCCCGTCGCCCTCATCACGGGCGACCAGGCCACCGCCGACGAGGCGCAGCCGTTCATGCCGGGGATCCACGCGGTCGTGGTCAAGCGGTCCGTCTCGCGCTTCGCCGCCGAGAGCCTCCATCCCGCGAAGGCGTGCGCGCTGATCCGCGCGGGAGCGCGCGCCGCTGTCGAGGGCTTGGGCGACCTGAAGCCCCCGGCGATCGAGCTCCCCGTCGCGATCGAGATCACGTTCCTCGTCGCCGACATGGCCGAGGCGGCGACGGCGATCCGCGGCGTCGAGCGCACCGCGACGCGCACGGTCGCGTTCTCCGAAGGCGACCCGCTCCAGGCCTACCGGACGTTCGTCACCATCGTGGCGCTGACCCGAGGCGTGGGCGAGTGAGCGAGCGCGTCGCGCTCGTCACCGGCGCCGCGGGTGCCATCGGCGGCGCGATCGTCCGCAGGCTCGCCGACGACGGGTTCACGGTCGCCGGGGTCGACGTCGCCGTCGGCGCCGACTACCGCTGCGACGTGCGCTCCGAGGATGAGGTGCTGCGCCTGCGCGGCGAGGTCGGGGGCCGGCACGGCACGCCGTGGCTCTTGGTCAACGTCGCCGGCGCGTTCTTCGAGCACCGCATCACCGAGCTCTCGGTCGACGACTGGGACCTGCTCCTCGACACCAACCTGAAGGGCACGTTCCTGACGTGCAAGACGTTCCTGCCCGCCATGATCGCCGCCGGGTCGGGCTGCATCGTGAACATCGGCTCGACGGCCGGGATCAAGGGCGGGCACACCCGCGCCGCGTACTGCGCGGCCAAGGCCGGGGTCGTCAACCTGAGCCGCAGCCTCGCCCTCGACCACGGCGGCGACGGCGTGCGGGTGTGCTGCGTCTGCCCCGGTCTGATCGACACGCCGATGGCCGACTGGATCACGTCGCGGCCCGACGCCATCGCCGAGTTCGAGCAGTCGATCCCGGCCCGCCGGATCGGGACGATCGACGACGTGGCCGGCGCCGTCTCGTTCCTGGCGTCAGACGCGGCCGACTACATGCACGGCGCCGTGATGGTCGTGGACGGCGGCGTCTCGGCCTGAAACATGCGTACCAGGTACAGCTGTTTCAGAGGCGAGCGTGAAACACAGGTACCAGGTACCAATGTTTCACGGTTCGCGGGCTAGAGCCCGTAGATGCGCTCGGCGTTCTCGTGCAGGATCAGGTGGGCGAACCGCCGCGCCTCGTTGGCGGACATGTCGCCCAGGATGACCATGTCGCCGAGCGCCGCGCCCAGCGCGCGCCGGCCACGGACCGCGCCGAGCCAGTGCTGCTCGGGGAGGCCGACTGCGTCGGAGCTGTAGAGGACGCGCGAGGCGGGCGCGGCTCCCAGCGCCTCGTGCGTCACGGCGTGGAGCTCGCGCGCCGTCAGGAACGGGATGGCGTAGGACACGTCGACGTACGCGTTCGGGTAGGTCGCCGCGAGCACGCCGAGCTTGCGCGTGTACGGGTACGCGCCGTGCAGCATCACAACGGGCACCTCGGGGAAGAGCCGCATCAGCGGCGCGAGGAGCAGCGGGTCGGCCAGGAGCAGGTTCGCGTCGGAGTCGCCGTACCCGGTGTGGAACTGCACGGGAAGGCTCTGCGTGTGCGCGGCCTCCATGATGAGCATGACGACGTGGTCGACGAGGTGCTTCTCCTGCACGCGGTGCCCGGGCACGAGGCGCGTTCGCTTGAAGGCCGCCTTCGCCTCGTGGCGCTTCGGCTCGGCGATCGCGAGCCCGCTCCGGTAGGCGGCGACGCTCTTCAGGCCCACGACCCCGCGCTCACGGGCAGAGCCGAGGTGGGCCCGCAACGCCTCGTCGAAGTCCGCGAACCGCTCGTGCTCGCCGATCAGCCGGGCGGCGACGGTCTCGATCCGCTCCACCCAGCCGACCTGCCCTCCGAGGCGTGCGGCCGTCTCGTCGCGCGACGACACCGTCGCCGGATCGGGATACCCGTCGTCGATCAGGAGCCACGCGATCCCCGCCGAGCGTAGGAAGAGCCCGTCCAGCTCGTCGCGCGAGCGCTCGGCGCGGGCGGCGACGACAGCGTCCTCGTCCGGCTCGCACCCGAGCACCTCGGCGACCTGGCGGAGCATCCAGAGGTAGTGGGCCGTGGTCGCGGTGTGATCGGGAGGGAACGGATCCCCGGCGCACTCCGAGAACCTGTGCCGGAGCTCGGCGACGTCGATCGGCTCGGTGCCCGAGAGGACACCGTGGCAGTGATTGTCGACGACGGGGATGTCACGCAGATCGAGCAACATCAGAACTTGTAGCGGTACTCGGCCGCGATCGCGTCGGAATCCATCCCCGCATACGCGGCCGACTCGGACCGCTTGAGCCGCAGATAGGTGTCGAGCATGTCCTCGCCCATGGCGCCCGCCAGCACGCCGTCGGCGGCGAGGGCGTCGAGCACCTCGTCGAGGCTGAGAGGCAGGCGCTCCGGCGGATCGTCGAGCCTGGCGGGGTTCACGGCCACGGGCTCGCCCGGATCGGCACCTGTCCGCAGCCCGTCGAGCGCCGCCGCGATCACACCGCCGAGCGCCAGATACGGGTTCGCGCTCGAGTCGACCGCCTTCAGCTCGACGTTCAGGCTCTGCTCCTCCCGCCCCCAGAAGGGCGACGCAACGCGCACCGGCGTCTCGCGGTTGTCGAATCCCCACGCGCGGAAGACCCCGGCCCAGGTGTCGGGCACGAGCCGCTGGTAGGAGTTGACCGTCGGCGCACCGATCCCCAGCAGGCCCGACATGTGGTCGAGCAGGCCGGCAACGACGTGGCGCCCGTCCGCGCTGAGCGCTCCCTCCGCGTCCGGGTCGTGCAGCACGTTTCGGTCGCCGCGCCAGATCGACACGTGCAGGTGGGCGCCCGACCCGATCTGGTCGAGGAACGGCTTCGGCGCGAAGCTGGCGCGCATGCCGTGCGAGACGGCGACGCCCCGGATCGCGTCGCGCACCTTCACCTGGCGGTCGGCGGCCTCCAGGGCCGGCGCCCGGGGCACCGACACCTCGAATTGGCCGGCGCCGTACTCGTTCAGCACGCCCTCGACCGCGATCCCGAGCTCGGCGAGCGTCTCGACGATCGCGAGGACGACCGCGTGCTGCTCGTCGAGCCCGATCGTGCTGTAGACGGGGTGCCGGGGCAGCTGTTCGACGCCGCCGTCAGCCGCTCGCCCGCCGAGATAGAACTCGAGCTCGAACGAGGCGTCGACCGCCAGGCCCTCCGCCGCGGCGGCGGCGACTTGGCGTTTGAGGAACGACCGCGGGCACGCGAACCAGGGCTCCCGGTCCGCGGTGACCAGGTCGCACATGACC
This sequence comes from Gaiellales bacterium, assembly GCA_050698235.1. GTDB lineage: Bacteria > Actinomycetota > Thermoleophilia > Gaiellales > JAICJC01 > JAICJC01. Next base: position 6,223 of record JBOHBE010000067.1, on the reverse strand, counting down.
GACGCCGAGCCCGGCGCCCACGGCAGCTCGGCATAGGTCGACAGGTCGGGCACGAGCCGCACCTCGCCGACGGGCGGCATCTGCGGGATGTCGATCAGCTCGTCGCGGACGTTCAGCGCCATCTGGGCGCGCGTCGAGCCGACGCCCTCCGTCAGCTTGCGGCCAAGGCTGCCGCTGCCGATGGCCTTGGCGTGGACGATGCTCGAGTAGTCGCAGAAGAGGAACCGGACGAAGCGGGTGCCCGAAATACGCGCACGTTCGACCAGATCCCCCTGCATCGGCGGTAATCGTGTCACACTCCCCGCGTGCTGTCACGCAAGGTGCTGACGTTCGACGGCCCCGCTCTCGCCGGCGAGGAGTGGCCGTGCTTCGAGGCGGCGGGCGCCGCAGACGGGCCGCGCCTGTGCGTCCTGGCGGGCGTCCACGGCTGCGAGTACGCCGGCATTGCCGCGGTCGGCCGGTTCATGCGGTCACTCGACACGGACGCCCTCTCGGGCACCGTCGTCGCCGTGCCGATCGTGAGCCCGGCCATGTTCGCCGGGCGGGCCGCCTTCCTGTCGCCGGCCGACGGCAAGAACCCGAACCGGTGCTTCCCGGGCGACCTCGGCGGGACGTACTCCGAGCAACTGGCCCACCACGTCTTCACCGAGCTGATCGGGCCGTCGGACGCGCTGGTCGACGTGCATGGCGGCGACCTGGTCGAAGCGCTCGAGCCGTTCACCCTGCACGACGAGTCGCCGGTGGGAGACCGGGCGCGCGCGATGGCGGTCGCCTACGGGCTCCCGTATGTCGTCTGCCCGGAGCCGGACGGCACGTCGATCGGCGGCACGACCAGCGAGGCGGCGGCCGCTGCGGGCATCCCGGCGATCACGCCCGAGGCCGGAGGGTGTGGCCTGCTCGAGGAGGACGCGATCGCAGCGCACGTGCGCGGGCTCGAGAACGTCCTTCGCGTGCTCGGCATGCTGGCGGGCGAGGTCGAGCCGCCCGAGCGTCCGCAGCGTCTCGTCCGGCGCTTCATCTGGCCGCGGGCGAAGGCCGCCGGCTGGTGGCAGCCCGACGTCCGGCCGGGCGAGGCCGTGGCCGCCGGTGCGCGGCTCGGCGCCGTGTGCGACCTCTTCGGCGAGGAGCTCGAGGTCGTCTCGGCACCGGAGGCGGGCGTGCCGCTCTTCGTCACGTCGAGCCCCGCCGTCGCGGCCGACGGCATCCTGCTCGGGCTGGGCGCGGGCATCTCGGAGATGTGAGCGCGCAGCTCGATCGCGTCGCCGCGCTCGTGCAGGACGTGCTCGGAGAGGCTGTGGTCGGCGCCTACCTGCACGGCTCGGCCGTCCTCGGCGGTCTCAACCCACACAGCGACATCGACCTGCTGGTGGTGTCGCGACGGCCAACGACACGCGCGGAGAAGACACGGCTCGTCGAGGGGCTGCTCGAGATCTCGGCGCATCCCGACGACCCCGCGCCGGGCCGCCCGGTCGAGCTCACGATCGTCGTCCAGTCAGAGGTGCAGCCGTGGCGCTTCCCGCCTCGCCGCGACTTCCAGTTCGGGGAGTGGTGGCGGTCCGAGTTCGCGGCGGGCGACCTCGAGCCGTGGCCGGAGCCGACCGACCCCGACCTCGCCGTCCTCGTCACGGTGGTGCTCGGAGGCGACGCGCCGGTGCTCGGGCCGCCGCCTGCCGACGTTCTCGATCCTGTCCCGGCTGCCGACCTTGAGCGGGCGATGCTTGCGAGCATCGACGAGTTCTTCGAGAAGTTCGACACCGATACGGCCAACACGCTCCTCGTCCTCGCCCGCGTCTGGACGACGCTCGCGACCGGCGAGATCCGCCGCAAGGACGGCGCAGCCGACTGGGCCCTCGCCCGTCTTCCCGACGAGCACCGGCCGGCGCTCGCCAGCGCCCGAGGCGTCTACCTCGGCGAGGAAGATGACCTCTGGGACGCCAGGCTGGCCGAGGCGCGCTCGTGCGCCGCCGCGATGGTCGGCGAGATCGGGCGGCTGAAGGCGGGATGACGGCGTCTGGTACCGTGGTCGGACCCAGGCGACATGGCTTGCGATATCGATCTTCGTTGTCCATCCGTCAGCAGCGAACGGAGAGGAACATGATCGAGAACTATCCCGCGGTCTCGCCGGAGCGCGCGCGAAGGATCGCACTCGTCGCCGGGGTGCTGTTCCTCATCACCTACGTCACGTCGATACCGGCGCTGTGGCTCTTCCAGCCTGTTCTTGACGACCCCGCCGGCTACATCGCCGGCGCAGGCGCCGACAACCGCATCTTCCTGGGGGCGTTCCTCGAACTGCTCCTCATCATCGCCAACATCGGCACCGCGGTCGTGCTGTACCCGATCCTCAAGCGCCAGAGCGAGATCCTCGCGCTGGCCTATGTCACCGCTCGTCTCGTCGAGTGCGTCTTCATCGCCGTTGGCATTCTCAGCGTGCTTGCGGTGGTGTCGTTGCGCCAGGATGCCGCCAACGCCGATTCCGGCTCGGTCGCGTTCGTGCTCGCCGCGATCAAGGACTGGACGTTCCTGCTCGGGCCCGGCTTCGTCGTCGGTATTGGAAACGGGATGCTGCTCGGCTACCTGATGTACCAGTCGGGGCTTGTGCCACGGCGCCTGGCCATGCTTGGGCTGGTCGGGGGTCCGTTGATCTGCCTCTCCGGGATCGCCGTGATGTTCGACGTCGACCAGCCGGGCGGCCCGCTGCAGGGCATCGCAACGGTCCCGGAGTTCCTCTGGGAGCTGTCGCTCGGCCTCTGGCTCACCTTCAAGGGCTTCCTGCCGTCCCCCGTGCTCTCGGCCGGGGGCGCAGGGGCCACGAGCCCGACCGCCGGGGTGGCCACGTGAATCGTCGCAACGTCCGCGACGCGCTCCTCACGCTGTTCGGCGTGATCTCGCTCGTCAACTGGGCCTTCGGCAACGGCCATCTGCTGATCGCCGTGCTGGGGGCGGTCGCGCTTGCGCTGGTCGTGCGGCAGAGGTGGCAGCTGCGAGGAGCCCCGTCCGCGTAGGGCGGGTTGCCCCTAGACCCCCTTCGCCAGGAGGTCGAGCAGACGCGCCCACGCGTCGGTCCCCTCCCGCAGCCGGCTCAGGCGGAAAAACTCGTTGGGGCCGTGGAAGCACTCGTCCGAGCTCGAGAACGAGAAGAGGAGCGTGTCGAGCCCGAGCGCCCGGCGCAGGAGGACCGCGGCGGGCAGCGTGCCGCCGGCGCGGGTGCGAAGCACGCGGCGGCCCGGGTAGACCGAGCGCAGCGCCTCCTCGGCGGCCTCGAGCGCCGGGTGGTCGCGGCGGATGGCGTAGGCCGGGATGCCGCCGGGAACCTCCTCGACCGACACGGTGACGCCGGGCGGGCAGTGTTTGATCACGTGGCGTGCGATGGCCGCGGCGACGCGCGCCGGGTCCTGGTCGGGCACGAGCCGGCACGTCAGATACGCCCGCGCCACGGCGGGGATGACGGTGTAGCGGCCGCCGCCCTCGATCTGGCTCACCTCGAGTGTCGGCCGCGCGGTCAGCCGCTCGAGCGGCGTGTAGCCCGACTCGCCGTGGAGCTCCGGCGCACCGATCTCGTTTCGGTAGGCGTCATCGTCGAACGGCATCTCGCCGATCTCCTCGCGGTCGGCATCGGTCAGGTCGACCACCTCGTCCGAGAAGCCGTCGACCGCCACCGCCCCATCGGCGTGGTGAAGCGACGCCACGATCTCGGCCAGCGCCCGGAGCGGATTCTGGACGGAGCCCCCGTGCCGGCCCGAGTGCAGGTCGGCGGCGGGGCCGCGCACCGAGACGTCGACAGCGAGCATCCCGCGCGCGGCGACGTTCAGCGACGGCTGCTCGGCCGACCACATCGCCCCGTCGGCCGACACGGCCACGTCGGCCCGAAGCATCTCGCGGTTGGCGGCGAGCGCAGCCGCGAGGTTGGGGCTCCCGATCTCCTCCTCGCCCTCGAGCAGGATGCGAACGTTCACGGGCAGGCGGCCGCGCTCCTCAAGGAGCCGCTCGACCGCGCCGAGCGCCGCGAGCATCGGGCCCTTGTCGTCGCTCGTCCCGCGGCCGTACATCCGCTCGCCGCGGACCGCCGGCTCGAACGGCGGTGTCTGCCACGCGCCCGCCTCGCCCGCCGGCTGCACGTCGTAATGGGCGTAGATGAGCACCGTCGGCGCGCCCTCGGCGCCGAGCCACTCCCCGAGCACGAGCGGATGCCCGCCCGTCGGGACGACACGTCCGCCGAGCGGGGCGAGCCGTGCAGCGAGCCACGCCGCCGCATGCCCGACGTCGTCCCGCCGGGCCGGGTCGCCGCTCACGCTGGGGATCGCAACGAGCTCCTCGAGGGCTGCGACGCTCACCGCCACGCGCTCGCCAGGAGCTCGCGCACCTCCTCGACGCCGGCCTGCCAGACCGCCTCCCAGTCTGCCTGGGGCCGCTCGTACGGCCCGCCGTAGGATCCGTCGCCGAGGAGCTCGCGCACCCCCGCAGGCGACGCCGTCTGGAGTGAGCGAGCGTCGGCCATCGGCTTTCGCTCGGACGGCGACTCGATGCCCGGCAGGCGCGTCCACGGGAAGTTCTCGAGCCACGACGCGTGGCTCGCGTCGGCGTCGATCGACTGGACGACCGCCCACGTCCGCGGCCCGTTCCACCAGCTGTGGAAGACGACCTGGGAGTCGGGACGGTCGGCTATGAACTCCGGCGCGATCCCCGCCGCGGGCGAGTTGCCGCCGTGGCCGTTCACCAGCAGGAAGCGCCGGAAGCCCTGGCCGTGGAGCGAGTCCAGCAGGTCGCGGACGACGGCGACGTAGGTCCCGACGCGCAGGCTCGGGCTCCCGGGGTAGGCGGCGAAGTACGGCGTCAGGCCGTACGGCAGCGAGGGGAGCACCGGGACGCCGAGCGGCTCGGCCGCCTCGACCGACACCCGCTCGGACAGGATCACGTCGACGCCGAGCGACAGGTATCCGTGTTGCTCGGTCGACCCGAGCGGCAGGACGACCCGATCGTCGGTGCGCAGGTAGTCCTCGACCTGCATCCAGTTCATCTCATGCAGCCGCATGCGGAGCCTCCTCGTACGCCGCGGCGACCGACAGGAGGAAGGCATCCCGCCCGCGCGCCGCGGCGAGCTGGAGCCCGGCGGGCAGGCCGTCCTCGGCCTCCCCGCACGGAACCGACACCGCCGGCAGGCCGGCGAGGTTGTAGGGGCCGGTGAAGCGGGCCTCCACGTCGCCGTCGGGAGTCCCGAACGGCGGATCTTCGGGGGGCGCAACGTATGCGACCGTCGGCCCGGCGAGCACGTCGACCTCGGCAAGCGCCCGCTCGAACCCGGCGGCGACCCGGTCACGGTAGGCGAGCGCGGCGCGATAGTCGTCGTCGCTGATCTTCGCGCCGAGCTCGAGCAGCGCCCGCGTGCCGTCGCCGTAGTGATCGGCCTCGGCCTCGTAGCGCGTCCGGTGGGCCTGCCACGCCTCGTAGAGGACGATCGCGCCGAGCGCCTCGTCGGCCACGTCGAGCTCGTCGACGTCCACCTCGCGCACGTCGAACCCGAGGCCGCCCAGCGCGGCGACGGCGTCCCGGACACGGTCGTGCACACCCTGGCGCAGACCTGGGTCTGCGAGCTGGCGGGCGAGCACGCCGACGCGGACGCCGGCGACCGGCTCGATCGGACAGGGCTGCCCGGAGATGGCGGCGAGCAGTTCGGCGGCGCCGGCCGCCGTGCGCGCGAGCGGCCCCACATGGTCGAGCGTCGGCGAGAGCTCGAACACGCCTACGACGGGAACGAGCCCGTAGGTCGGCTTCAGGCCGACGATGCCGCAGTAGGCGGCCGGGATGCGGATCGAGCCGCCCGTGTCGGTGCCAAGGGCCAGGTCGCAGACGCCGGCTCCGACGAGCGCCGACGAGCCCGACGACGAGCCGCCCGACGTCCGGCCGGCGTTCCGCGGGTTGAACGTCATCCCGTAGGTCGGGCTGACGCTGCCCGCGGCGTACTCGAGCAGGTTGGTCTTGCAGAAGAGGTCGGCGCCGGCCGCCCGAAGCCTCCTCACCACCTCCGCATCGTCGGCAGCCGGCGGAGGCACGCCCACCGTCGACGCGTTCGTCGTCACGAGGCCCCGCATGTCCATGTTGTCCTTGACGGCGACCGGCCGCCCATGGAGCGGCCCCGCCGCCGCGCGGTCGGGCGCGTCGACGACGTCGATCACGGCGTTCAGCGGCCGTGCGAGGCGCTCGAGCCGCTCGTAGGCGGCGAGCAGGT
>JBOHBE010000066.1:0-2542 GCA_050698235.1 Gaiellales bacterium | reverse complement strand
CCATCTCCGAGAGCGACGCGCGGTGCATGATCGGCCGCACGCGCCCGCCGTCCTCGTAGCCGACCCGGTGGAGGACGAGTCCCTCGCGCGGCGTGAACCCCACGTGGAACTGCCAGCGCTGCCAGCGCACCACCCGGCCGTCGACAGCGAAGCCCGGCCCGCCGGGCTGCGTGATCTCGAGCGGGGCGATGTCGGCGCGAAGCGGCGCGCCGGCCGCCGCGTCGAAGTTCCCGCTCTCCTGCGGGACCGGGACGACGCCGTGATCCTCGACCCGCAGCACCTCGAGTGTGTTCAGGTCGACCAGGGCGATGACCCCGTCGACCGGGTGCGCCCACTCATTGTCGCCCGGCCCCGGCTTTACGAACGCCACTCCCCGGGCGAGCCGTCGCTCGGACTCCTCGTCGCGGCCGAAGTGCCCGGCGGGCCAGGCATCGACCTGGATCTGGTCCGGGTCGATTATCCCACGGCGGGCGAGGGCGGCCTGGAACTCGGGGTGCAGGCGCAGCAGCTCCTCGGCCTCCATCAGCTCCGCGACGACCGCCATCGGCTGTACGTCGGTGCGCACGTTCCAGCCGACCACGACGCCGTCGTCGAGCGAGACAACGGCCTCGATCGTCTCGGCGCGGGCGCGGTCGAGCAGCACGACCTCGGCCCCGCGCGGCGGGCGCGGGCCTCCCGCCTCCCAGTCCAGGACGCCGTCCTTAGCGGGTTCGTGCAACGCGATCGTGATGAACCTGCACCGTTCGCGCTGCGCGCCGTAGCCGTCGGAGGCACGCACGATCGCGGTCGTAGCGGCCACCTCCGGAGCGGTCAGAGGGTCGAGCGGATGGCCGGCGGCGGCGTGTTGTGTTCCGTCCATCCAGTCCGTAGTATCGCGGAATGCAGCGATCCAAGCGCGTCCTCATCGGCATCGCCGTGGCAGCCCTGACCCTCGCGGCGGCCTGCGGCGGAAGCGACAGCAACTCGGGCCAGAGCAGCGGCGGAGGGTCGACCGAGTCGATCCGGGGACAGACCATCACGGTGCTCGTCCCGTACGCGATGTCGCAGAAGCTGCTCGACCAGTTCACCGCCCAGACCGGCGTGAAGGTGAACTACGTGCGCACCGGTTGGGACGCGACCCACAACAAGCTCCTCGTGGCGAACCAGGCGAACAGCTACATCGCCGACGTCGCCGAGTTCGACTGGTCGTTCACCGGCCAGTTCGCCGGGGCGCAATGGGTGGAGCCTCTGGAAGGACTCGTCGCACCGTCGACACTTAGCGATCTGAAGAGCACCGACGCAGCGTTCGTGTCGGGCGGCAAGACCTACGCCGCCTGCTACTCGAACGACTTCCGGGTCTCGATGTACAACAAGAAGATGTTCGACAAGGCGGGGATCACGGAATTCCCCGCGACCCTCGACGAGCTCGGACAGGACGTCGCCAAGCTCAAGCAGTCGGGCGTCCAGTACCCGCTGTCGATCCCGATGGCCGCCACCGAGGGCGGCGTCACGCCCTGGTACCTGCTCACGCTCGCGATGGGTGGCCAACTCTTCGACGACCAGCTGAATCCGACGTTCTCGGACTCGAGCTCGGCGGGCTACCAGGCGCTCCAGTGGGAGGCCGACGCGGTCAAGAACGGCTGGGTGTCGCCCGGCTCGGTCTCGATGGACGACTCGGTCGCCTTCGACAAGTTCACCGCCGGCGAGACGGCGATCGTGCTCGCGACCGGTCCCGGCAACATGGCGACGGCCAACGACAAGAGCCAGTCGAGCATCGCCGGTGACGCCGCGATGGGCCTCGTCCCCGGCGTCGACGGGCCGGGCGCCTCGTTCGGCCTGCCCGAGGGCCTCTCGATCCCGGTGACCGCCAAGCACAAGGCGGCCGCCGCGGCATTCATCGAGTGGTGGGAGCAGCCCAAGAACGCGATCGCGATCTACAACACGCAGGGCAGCCTGCCCTGCGGCGCCTCGACGATCAAGCAGCTCGCCGACAGCGGCCAGCTTCAGGGAGGCGACGTCCTGAACGCCGAGCTGCCACACGTCTCGCCGCTGTTCGCGGCCGGCGCGCCGATCTGGTACTCACAGTTCAGCTCCGATGCCCAGGGGCTCCTGAACGCCGCCGTCAAGGGTGACATGAGCGTGTCCGACGCGCTCAACCAGCTCGCCTCGAAGGCCAAGTCTCACAACCAGTAGGGGTGCCGCGCCTGCGCCGCAGCGGCGAAGGCGGCGACCGGGCCGCCCGCGAGACCCAGATCCTGGGGTGGATCCTGGTCGCCCCGGCCATGCTGGCCGTGACGGTGCTCGTCCTCTACCCCCTGATCGACGGGTTCAAGCAGAGCATCCGGTCGGGGGGGTTCCTGTTCGGCGAGGTGCCGGGCTACGTCGGGGCACGGAACTACCGCGACGTCCTGAACGACCCCACGTCGCGCGACGCGATGCGTCACACCGTCGAATACGTCGTACTGGCCGTGTCGCTCGAGATCGTGCTCGGCATCTTCGTCGCCGTCACGCTGCACCGGGTCTTCCGCGGCCGCGGCATCGTGCTCGCGATGCTGATCCTGCC
>JBOHBE010000065.1:0-4000 GCA_050698235.1 Gaiellales bacterium | reverse complement strand
GCGGCGGCGGCACCGGCGCATCGGCGACTGCGGGGAGCGGCGTGTACGGCGAGTGCGGCGACATGAACGAGACGGTCATGAACCACGGCCCGTCCCCGGTCTGGGTCTGAAGGAAGTTCGTGGCGTGCCCGGTGACGTATGTGTCGTCCCATCCGCTGGGCTGGACGGCGCCGTCGTTGGTCAGGAACCGCAGCCCGTAGTGGCGCTCGCCGGGCGTGATCGCGTAGCGATCGAGGCACGGGGGGCGGCGATGGAAGTCCCAGCCGTTCAGGAACTTGCCGAAGAACCCCGTCCGGTAGCCGGCGTCCTTGAGGTAGCACTGGACGGTGCTGCGCATGTCGGGGTGGAACGAGATCTTGCTCGACAGGTTGTCGATCACGCCGGTGTTGTGGGCGTATCGGCCGGTCATGACCGACATCCGCGACGGGCAGCAGAGCGGATCCGAGATCGAGAAGTTGGGGTAGGTGCGGCCGCCCTGCCACAGCCACTGCCACGTGTTGGGCATCGTCTCGCGGCTGACGGTCCCCAGGGTCTGGTCGTCGGTGATGACGAGGATGATGTTGGGGCGGCTCGAGCCGCCGCCGATCCCGGGCGAGCACGCGCCCGCCATCGCAACGAGGACAGCGAGCAGCGCCAGGCTGAGTTTCGGCAGATGTGCAGTCATCTAGCCCCGGAAGACCGTCGCAAGCGCGACCAGGACGACCGGGAGGACGAACCACGTGACTGCCGTCAGCCCGATCGCGACGAGCGCGATGGTATCCGCGTCGTCCTCCGGAGGGCGCCCGCAGTGGCCGATCGTCTCGTACAGCGCCTGCATCGGCTGGCGGCCGACGACCGTCACCCGGCGACGTGCGAGGCCGGCGCCCTGGAGGAGCACGAACGCCAGCGCGGCGAAGGCGACGATGAGCACGCCGCCGCCTCCGAACAGCACCGGCCCGTCCGGCTTCACCGCGCCGAACTGGCGTGAGAGCGATGCGAGCACCGGGATCGCGGCGCCGCCAATCAGCACGGTCGGTAGCCCCGACGCCCCACCGCGGAAGCCCAGCGACAGGCGATCGGCCTGGATCCGCGCGCGGGCGAGCACCCGTCGCTCGTTGCTTTCGGGCTCCGCCTGGCTCTCGCGGCGGGCGTAGAGCCGCGCCAGATTTCTGATCGAGTCGGCGACATATGAACGTACGACGTATTTCGCAACGAATTCGACGGAATACTCGACCGGCGCGCGCAGCGGCCCCAGCCGCGGCAGGCGCGGACGGCGCCACCCGTCGCGGTCCAGCACCTCGAGGGCGTGCATCACGAGCCTGTGCGCGTCGGTGAACCGTTCGGGGTGCGCGAGCGGCGCCCGCTCGGCGAGCTCGCGCAGAAGCCGCGCCTCGGTGACGGTATCGACCCGCACGTCGGCGAACGCCAGGTCGGCCGCCTCGTCCGCATCGCCGCGGAGCAGCCGGAACGTCCTGTCGAGCTGGTCGGTGAGCTCGTCGAGGATGAGGTTGTCGGCCCTGCCCGGGCGGCGATCCTCGTCCACGCCCGGCTACCCGGCTGCGACCGGCACACCGCCCGGCGTCAACCGCCATCGCGGCGGCGAGGAAGGCTCCGGGAGCTCGTCGGCGAGGCCGAGCAGGAGCCCGAAGAGCAGATCGGGGTCGGGCAGCCGCCTGAGCCCGAACAGCAGATCCCTCCGGCCGCCGGTGCTCACGACCAGGCCGCCGTAGTGCAACACCCAGCCCGGTCGGGCCCGGATGATCTCGATGTCGTGGATCGCGTCGAGCGGCAGCGCGGCGACGCGGCGCGACAGGCCGCCCTGCACGAGCAGCGCCCGCCGGTCGGTGACGACGAGCGTCCGGCGCTGCCAGCGGCCGACGGCGCGCGCCAGGCGCACGAGCGTGCGGACGGCGAGCAGCCCCAGCAGACCGACGGCGAGCAGGCGCAGCGGCAGCGGCACGCCGGTGCCGGCGATCCGGACTGCGGTGTACAAGCACGCCGTGAGGACGATGCACGCCCGCAGGAACGGGCCGACGAGCACGACCTCGTGCTCTCGGCTCACCAGATGGATGTGCTCGCCTCGGGCGAGCAGGCGGTCGACGTGCGGCATCGCACCGCTACCTTCGCCCCACGAAGGCGGGTTCCTCTAGCACCACATGCGCAGCGGCAGGCGGTTCAGGACGTCCGCCCCGTTCGCGGTGATCGCGACCATCTGCTCGTGGACCACGCCGGCCGTCCCTGGGAGGAGCGCGCCGGGCTCGATGCAGAGCACCATGCCCAGGCTGAGCTCACACGTCGTGTCGCGGTCGCCGTAGGGCGGCTCGTGCTGGCCGGTGCCGGCGCCGTGCGGCATGAACTCGCCCCACCACGCCTCACCCAGGCCGGCGGCGACGACGGCGCCGCGCGCCGCCTCGCGGAGGTCACCGACCGTGACGCCCGGCCGGGCCGCGGCGATCGCGGCCTCCACCGCCGCCGCGACGGCCTCCAGCGCCCGCTCGAGCTCGGGCGGTGGCTCGCCGACGGCCACCGTCCGGCACATGTCGCCGTGGTAGCCGTGGACCCGCGCTCCGCAGTCGAGCAGGACGGCCTCGCCCGCCGCCATTGGCCGATCGCCGGGGAGGAACGTCCCGAGCGCGGTCCGCGGCCCGGCCCCCGCGACCGTGGTGAAGCTGAGCTCGGCCCCGGCCGCGCGGATGGCGTGCTCGGCGGCGGCGGCCATCTCGATCTCGCGCGCCCCGTCATGGACGGCCTCGAGACCCGCCGCCATCCCCAGGTCGGAGATGCGGGCGGCCTCGGCGAGGAGCGCCACCTCAGGCGGGCTCTTCCGCATCCGCAGGCCCGCGGTGATCGCCGCGGCGTCGTCGAGCCGCACGTCGGGTGCGCCGGCGCGGAGGGCGTCCATGGCGGCCGCCGGGAGCACCCGCAGGCCTGTCAGCCCGGCCTTCGAGCAGCCGCGCAGGCGCGCCGCCGCCGCTCCTCCCAGGTCGCCGGCAAGCACGACCTCGTCGCAGACAGCCTGCTCGCGTGCCCGGTCGACGTCGGCGGACGAGTCGGTCAGGAGCGTCACCGGGCCGTCGGCCGGCACGATCAGGAGCGACTGTTCCTCCTCGATGCAGAACCAGTCGGCCAGGTAGCGCAGGTCGCCGGGCGCGTAATCGACATGGGCTCCGTAGCAGACGAGCGCGTCGAGCCCGGTCTCCCCCATCCGCTCGCGCACGCGCCCGACCCGCCCGGCGAACTCCTCCCTCGCGATCGGCCCCGCCGCGATCATGCAAAGACGGTGCCAGGCACCGTTATTGCACGCGCGCGGCGTCGAGGTCGCGGCGGAGCTCCTTGATCTCGTCGCGCAGCTTGGCGGCGTACTCGAACCTGAGCTCCTCCGCCGCCGCGAACATCTCCTCCTCGAGCTCGACGACCAGCTTCTCGAGCTCGTCGGGCTTCATGCCCTCGTCGCTCCGGCCCCGGCGACGCCTGCCGGGGACGTGCGGCTGCGTGTCGAGCGAGAGGAACTCCGCGATGTCGGAGACGCCCTTCTTGATCGACTCGGGCGTGATGCCATGCTTCTCGTTGTAGGCGACCTGGATCGCGCGCCGCCGGCCGGTCTCGTCGATCGCGACGCGGATCGCCTCGGTCATCTTGTCGGCGTACATGATCACGCGGCCGTTGACGTTTCGGGCGGCCCGGCCGATCGTCTGGATGAGCGCCGTCTGGCCGCGGAGGAACCCCTCCTTGTCGGCGTCCAGGATCGCGACCAGCGACACCTCGGGCAGCTCCAGGCCCTCGCGCAGGAGGGTCACGCCCACGAGCACGTCGTAATCGCCGAGGCGCAGCTCGCGGATCACCTTGATGCGCTCGAGGGTGTCGATCTCGGAGTGCAGGTAGCGCGTGCGGACGCCCGACTCGAGCAGGTAGTCGGTCAGGTCCTCGGACATCTTCTTGGTCAGCGTCGTCACCAGCGTCCGCTCGTCACGGTCGACGCGGACGCGGATCTCGTTCATGAGGTCGTCGATCTGGTTGCGGG
>JBOHBE010000064.1:0-10371 GCA_050698235.1 Gaiellales bacterium | reverse complement strand
GGCCGAGGCACAGCGCTCCCTGGCAGCGGCCCGCCGCCGCGTACGTGCGCTTGCGCACACCGTCGATCGAGCGGGTGGAATGCGCATCCGAAGCGCGGCCGCGACCTCGGCCGCCGTCACCTGCTCGCACGGGCACACGACGTCGCCGTAGGCCGGATCGGCCGCGAAGAGCGCCGCCGGATCTCGGTGCCCGAACAGCCGCGGGACGGCTTCCAGGGCACTTGCCGACCCCGGGCGCTCGTCCTGCACCGGCGCGCCGGCCGCGGCGAGGACCTCGTGCACCACCCCGCCTCCGACGATCACGACGTCGTAGTCCCGCACGCCGCGATCCTACGACGCCGTGCAACATCGGGTCTTGCAAAATCGGTGCCTGGCACCGATTTTTCAGGCGCGGCGGCGGGTGAGGCCGTACGCCCAGACGAGTGCCTCGGCCACCGCCTGGTAGAGCTCGGGCGGCACGCGGTCGCCGAGCTCGAGGTGGGCGAGCGCCTCGACCAGCGGCCCGTCTTCGCGGATCGGGATCCCCGCCTCCTCCGCAGCCGCCAGGATGGCATCGGCGACGTGGCCGCGGCCGGACGCCACGAGCGAAGGCGCCGTCTCGCCCTTTTGGTAGCGGAGCGCCGCGGCGCGGGGCGTCGGCTCAGGCGTAGCCATCGAACGCTCCCTCCGGTGGCGGCGGGGCGGCGTTCGCCGCCTCCCGCGGGGTGGCCATCGCGACCGCCGGGCGCCCGGTGGCCCGCTCCAGGGCTGCGACCAGGTCGGGCAGGCCCTCGGCGGCGAGCTGCGACGCCGTCCCGGGTGCCGTCACGACCGTCGCGCTGACCGCGCCCTCGGCCATGCGCAGCCGAACCTCGATCGCGCCCAGGTCGGGCGAATGAAGGACGAATCCCGCCTCCCCGGCCGGCCCGCGGGAGGGATCGTCCGCGCCCGCCTCGCCCTGCGCCTCGGGGTCGACGTGGATCTGGGCGGCCACGCCGCCGGGGAGCCAGAGCGGCGAGCCGTCGGCGAAGTGGAGCGCCGCCCGCAGGAGCGCGCCGTCGCCGCGGGCCGCCAGCTCGCCCGCCAGCTTCGTCACCACGTCGGTGACCTCATCGGTCTCGGCGGACTGCGTCACGATGCGAACCCGCAGAACCTCAGGCTGGGCCTCGACGACCTTCAGGTGGAGCTTCTGGCCCGGCAGAAGGCCTCCCGGAAGCTGCGCCTCGAGCATCATCCCCGCCATCGAGATCAGGCCGCGGCCGCCGTTCTGGGGCGCCGAGATCAGTCGTGCTACCAGGTCGGAGCCCGGCTCAAGGCGCGGCCCCACCCGCGGGGCGGTACCCGCCGGTGCGACTGCCCTCAGGGTGATCGTGGAGGTTTGCATTTCTCAACTTGTGGTCGGAGGCGACGACTACCGGGTCTGGCCAGGCCGCCCCTGGTCCAGTTATCGACCACGAGAAGAGGAACTTCCGAATGGAACGCGGTCTCTACATCGCCGCCTCGGGCATGCTGGCCGAGCAGGTGCGGCAGGATCAGATCGCCAACGACCTCGCCAACGCCTCCACGCCCGGCTACAAGGCCGATCGTTCGGCGCAGGCGAGCTTTGCCGACATGCTGCTCCAGAACTCCCAGACCGGCCAGACGGTCGGGTCCCTGAGCATGGGCGCTCACGTCGCACGCATCGTGACGAGCCTCGAGCAGGGCCCCCTCCAGCAGACCGGCGACCCGCTCGACATCGCCCTCCAGGGCGACGGCTTCCTGTCAGTGTCGACCGGCACCGGCACCCGCTACACCCGGAACGGGCAGCTCTCGCTCGACAGCCAGGGCCGCCTCATGACCGTCACCGGCTATCTCGTCCTCGGGACGAACGGCCAGCCGATCACCGCCACCGGCGCCCGCACGCCTGACGACATCTCAATCTCGCAGGGCGGGGTCGTGAGCGTCCAGGGCCGCACGGTCGGGACGCTTGACGTCGTGTCGCTGACCGGCGCGACCAAGGAGGGCGACACGCTCTTCACCGGCGCCGCGGGCCCCCGGCCTGCCGGCACCACAGTCGATCAGGGATACCTCGAGGGATCCGGCGTCGAGCCGGCCCGCGCGATGGTCGACATGATCGTCTCGCTCCGGGCCTACGAGTCGAGCCAGCGTGTCCTGCACGCGATCGACGACACGCTCGGACGTGCAACGACATCGGTGGGTTCGGCCACCGGCGCATAGGCGCGGCGGATGACTAAAGAACACCGAGCACCCGACGATTACGGAGGACGAAACTCCGGGACCCCCAGGCTGGACTGCATTGCGCAGAAGCCCGCGAGAGGCGCAGAAGTCGCTATCGCACCCGGACTCCCCTCCAGGGAAGGACAAGGGACGAAATGCTGAACGGGCTTTACTCCGCTGCGGCGGGGATGATCGCGCAGCAGACGCGCATCGACGCGCTCTCGAACGACATCTCGAACGTCAACACGACGGGCTACAAGCAGGTCCGCACCGGGTTCCGCGACCTCGTCTACAACATCGAGGCCGGCATGCGGGTCGGCGCCGGCTCCGCGATCGTCGACGCCGGCAGGGTCTTCAGCCAGGGCGGCCTCCAGCAGAGCAGCGATCCGCTCTCCGTTGCGCTGGACGGCCCCGGGTTCTTCCAGGTGAAGCGCGGCGACGGCAGCCTGGCGCTCACGCGCTCGGGCGACTTCCACTCCGACGCCAACGGCCAGCTTGTGACCGGCGAAGGCGACCGCGTATGGCCGCCCGTCAACCTTCCCGCCGGGACGAACCTCGACGATGTCGCCATCTCGTCGACCGGCGCCGTGTCGGTGAAGCAGACCGTCGTCGGCCAGATCCAGGTCATGAGCGTCCCCTCGCCTTCGAACCTCCTGCCGGTCGGAGGGTCGCTCTTCCTGCCCACCACCGCGAGCGGTGGAGCGCGGCAGATGGCCACCCAGGGCATCCGTCAGGGCTTCCTCGAGGCGTCGAACGTCGACCTCGCGAGCGCGATGGTGAACGTGATCGACGCGCAGCGGAGCTACCAGATGGACTCCAAGGCGATCCAGACGCAGGACCAGCTCATGCAGATCGCAAACGAGATCAGGCGCTAGGTAGGGACGACCGTGATCGACCCGATCGACACCAGCCTTCTTCCGCCCGACGTCCGCAGGGCCGGGCCCGCTGCGCAGCAGCTCTACGCCGGCGCGCTCGCCTTCGAGCAGCAGCTGACGCAGCAGCTCACGCAGTCCCTCGCCGACTCCGCGCAGGCCGCGGGCGAGTCTGACGACGACAGCGAGGACTCCGGCGACGCGACGACCTCGATGTACAAGCAGATGCTGCCCGACGCCATGGCACAGGGCATGACCGACGCGGGCGGCCTCGGCCTCGCGCGGGCCCTCTACGACCAGCTGCGCCTCAGGGACGGCCAGGCATGACCGGGCTCATCGACCACCTCGAGCGCCAGCTCGCCTCGGCGCGGCGCCTCCTCCAGACGGTGATCGCCCAGCGCGACGCCATCCGGGCGCAGGACGTCGAGAGCGTGCTCGCCCGCCTCGCCGAGGTGCAGCAGGAGATGGGCCGGCGGATGCAGCTCGAGCGCGAGCGCGATGTGCTTCTCGACCAGGCCTCGACCGCGCTTCGCCGCCCGGCGAGCGACCTGACGCTCGAGATGATCCTCGTGCTGCTTTCGGGCGACGACGCCGTGCAGGCGCGCGCGCTCTCGGCCGAGCTGCGCGGAACGCTCTCGGAGACCGCCCGGATCCACGGGCAGAACCGCGTGCTGATCCGGCAGGAGCTCGCCTTCCTCGACCACTTGATGCGGGTGCTCTCGGGCACGCCCGAGGGTGCGTACTCCGCCGCCGGGGGCTCCTCGACGCGGCCCCAAGTCCTGAATCTGATCGACACGAGGGTGTAGCCGATGCCCGTCTCCACATTCCTCGGCCTCGAGACCACCCTGCGGGGCATCCTCGCCCAGCAGCTGGCGCTCGACGTGACCGGCCACAACATCTCGAACGCCAACACCGTCGGCTACAGCCGCCAGGCCGCCGTGATGGCGCCGACCGAGGCCTATACGGTTCCGGGCGTGACGCGCCCGCCGCAGGCCGGGCAGCTCGGCACGGGCGTCAACGTCCAGAGCTATCAGCGGATGCGCGACGAGTTCCTCGACATCCAGTACCGCGCGCAGAGCATGCGCCAGGGCTCGGCCGAGGCTGCACAGGACGGGCTGCGCCAGATCGAGGTGGCCGTGAACGAGCCCTCCGACACAGGCCTGAACTCGCTGCTACAGAGCTACTGGGCGTCGTGGCACGACGTGTCCAACGCGCCCGAGAACCTGGCCACCCGCCAGGCCCTCGCGCAGAACGCGTCGAGCCTCGCCAACGGCTTCCAGAGCCTCGCGACGCAGCTTCAGACCGTGCAGTCGCAGGTCGGCCAGAACGTGACCGACACGATCTCGCAGGTGAACGCCATCGGCTCGCAGATCACGCAGCTGACGGCGGCCATCACCGCGGACGAGGTCACGGGCGACAAGCCGAACGACCTGCTCGACCAGCGCGACGTCTTGATCGACCAGCTCTCGAAGCTCGGCAACGTCACGGTGACCGTCGGCGCGCTCGACACGGTCGACATCACGATCGGCGGGGCGACCCTCGTGTCCGGCGGCACGCCGCAGGCCGCGATCGCCGAGTCCGACATGACGACGCTCACCTCGGGCAAGCTGAACGGCCTCATCGGCCTGCGCGACACGACCATCCCGGGCTACCAGGCCTCGCTCGACTCGATCGCCTCGACGCTGATCACCCAGACCAACACCGCCCACGCGGCCGGGTTCGACCTGGCCGGGAACGCCGGCGGCGCCTTCTTCAACGGCACCGACGCGGCGTCGATCTCGGTGAACCCGGCGCTGCTCCTGACCCCGGCGCTCATCGCAGCGTCGGCCAACGGCCAGCCGGGCAACGCCGGGAATGCGCTCACCATGGCAGACATGCAGCAGGCCGCGCAGGCCGGCCTCGGCGGGGCGACGATCAACACGGCCTACTCGCAGCTCGTCACGCAGCTCGGGTCGGACGTCCGCGACGCCACCCAGACGACCGACAACGCGACCATCCTCGCGGGCTCGCTCGACGACAAGCGCCAGTCCGTCTCGGGCGTCTCGCTCGACGAGGAGATGTCGAACCTCGTCAAGTTCCAGCGCGGCTACCAGGCATCCTCGCGTGCCCTCTCCGCGATGGACGAGATGATCGACCAGCTCATCAACAGGACCGGGAAGGTGGGGCTGTGAGCGCCCGAATCACCCAGAACATGCTCTCGAGGTCGCTTCTTCTCGACCTCCAGAACGTCACCGACAAGCTCTCGCGCACGCAGCGTAAGATCTCGTCCGGCAAGGAGCTCACCGCTCCGTCGGACGACCCGTTCGCCGCCAGCCAGGCGCTCATGCTCCGGCAGGACGTCGCGCTCGACGGCCAGTACCAGCGAAACATCGCCGAGGCGCAGTCGTGGCAGGGCGTCACCGACACCGCCCTCTCGGGCGTCGGCGACGCGGTGCTCCGCGTCCGCGACCTTGTCGTCCAGGGCGCGAACGACACCCTGGGGCCGCAGGGCCGCCAGGCGATCGCCAACGAGGTTACCCAGCTGATCGATTCGATCAAGTCGGCTGCCAACGCCCAGTACGCCGGCCGCTACGTCTTCGCCGGGTCGGCGACGCTGACCCAGCCCTACCAGCTCGGCGCCAACGACGCCTACTCCGGAAACGCGGAGGTCGTGAAGCGCGAGATCGGGCCCGGGGTCCAGATCGACCTGAACACGGTCGGCCAGTCGACCTTCGGCGACGACACCTCGGGGCTTCTGAAGACGCTGCGCGACATCGTGACGGACCTGAACTCGGGCAACACCGCCGCGCTCGGGAACGCCGACCTTCAGGCGATCGACGTCGCCCACGACAACGTGATCAACGCCCGCTCGGTCGTCGGCGCGTCGAGCAACCGGCTCGACACCGCGATGAGCCGGATCCAGCAGCTTCAGGACGCCTCGTCCAAGCGGCTCTCGGACACCGAAGACGCCGACATGGCAAAGACGCTCGTCGACTTCTCGACGCAGCAGGCCGTCTACCAGTCCGCGCTCCGCGCGGGCGCCAACATCATCCAGCCCTCACTGATGGACTTCCTCAAGTAGTCCGGTCCCCGACATGGAGGTCACAAACACCATGCAGATTCAGAGCACGCGCTTCGGGAAGATCGACATCGCGGACGACGCGGTGATCGATTTCACCGACGGCATCATCGGCCTTCCGGGCACGCGCTACGCGCTCGTCGCCCAGCAGGAGGGCTCGTCCTTCTACTGGCTGCACTCGATCGACGATCCGTCGGTCGCGCTGCCGGTCACGCAGCCTTGGCTGTTCTTCCCGTCCTACGACGTCGCGGTCTCGGATGACGACTCCGCGAAGCTGGGCCTCGACACGCCCGAGCAGGCCGACGTCTTCTGCGTCGTTCGCGCCGCCCAGGAGCTCGAGGACTTCACAGTCAACCTGCGCGGGCCGATCGTGGTTCACGCTGCCCGCCGGCTTGGCCGGCAGGTGATCAACGAGGCCGGCGACTACGACGTCCGCCAGCCGCTGTTCACCCATGTCGAGCTGAGCCAGGCCGCGCCTGCCAACTCGAGCACCCCCATCGCAGCGACGGGGGTCTAGCCCATGCTCGTCATCACTCGTCGTTCCGGTGAGCAGGTCGTCCTCGGTGACGACATCACGATCACGGTGCTCGAGATCTCAGGCTCGACGGTTCGCCTGGGCATCGACGCCCCGACCGAGGTGCCGGTCTACCGGCACGAGATCTGGCTCGCGGTCAAGGCCGAGAACCAGGCCGCGGCTGCCGCCGAGGTCACAAGTCTTCCATCCCCCATCTCGAAGTAAGTACGTAAAGACAAGGAGGTCATGTACGAATGTCCCTGCGAATTCAAAACAACACCGAGGCGTTCAACGCCCACCGGCAGCTCGAGAACACCTCGATGCAGCTGTCGAAGTCGATGGAGCGCCTGAGCTCCGGCTACCGCATCAACCGAGCGTCTGACGACGCGGCCGGACTCGCGATCAGCGAGAAGCTGCGGGCCGAGATCGGCGGCCTGGATCAGGCCCAGCGCAACACCCAGGATGCCGTCTCGATGGTGCAGACGGCTGAAGGCGCCATGGCCGAGGTGCACTCGATGCTCCAGCGCGTTCGCGAGCTGGCCGTCGAGTACAACAACGGCACGCTGTCGGCTTCCGACAAGGCGTCGATCACCCAGGAGGTCGCGCAGCTCTGCTCCGAGATCGGCCGGATCGCGTCCGACACCACGTTCAACTCGATCGCAGTCCTCACCGGCTCGGCCCTGATCACCTTCCAGGTGGGCGCCGACGACGGCGAGACCATCAGCGTCTCGGCCGTGCAGCTGTTCGGCTCGGGCGCCGGGTTCAAGATCGACTCCAACATGTTCACGTGGGGCACCACCGTGACGCTGGCGTCGATCGACCAGGCCGTCCAGGGCGTCGCCGATGCCCGCGGCCAGTTCGGCTCGATCCAGAACCGGCTCGAGCACACGCTGTCCAGCCTGGCGACGTTCCAGGAGAACCTGACCGCGTCCGAGAGCCGCATCCGCGACGTGGACATGGCCTCCGAGATGGTGAACTTCACCAAGCTGCAGATCCTGCAGCAGGCCGGCACCTCGATGCTGGCCCAGGCCAACCAGCTCCCGCAGAGCGTCCTCACACTGCTGCGCGGCTAGTCCAGGCCCGAACCACCGGGGCCAGGCCCTCCCTTCGGGGGGCCTGGCCCCAACTGCGTTAAGAGCGGTCGCCGACGTAGAGGACGTGGGGTCGCCCGTGGGCCTCGATCTCGCCGTCGCGGCGCATGCCGATGCTCTCGGCGACCCGGTGCGAGGCGATGTTCTCGACCTCCGCCACGGCGATCACGCGCGGCACGTCGAGGCCCGCCAGCGCGGCTGCGAGGCACGCGGCCGCTGCCTCGGTCGCATAGCCCACCCCCCAGGCACGGCGGGCGAACGTGTAGCCGAGCTCGACGTCGCCCGTCGGCTCGAAGAGGCCGAAGCCGGCGTCGCCGACGACCGAGCCGTCGGCGATGAGCTCGACCGCGTAGTAGGCGTAGCCACGCTCGGCCTGGGCGAGGATCTGCTCGTCCATGATCGCCCGGACCGCGTCGACGTCGGGCAGCGGCCCGCCCGGGATGTAGCGCATCACGTCCGGGTCGCCGTAGACGGCCAGCATCGGCTCGGCGTCAGCGGGCTCGAACGGCCGGATCCGGAGGCGCGGCGTGACGATCGGGAGCGAGAGCACCGAGCGATGATATTGCGCGCCCTTGCATCATCTATACACTGAGTGTATAGTCGCCCAGAGTGCTGAGGGCCACGGACATTCGAAAGCAGTTCGGGCGAACGGTCGCGCTGGATGGGGCGTGTCTCGAGGTCGGCGCCGGCGAGGTGGTCGCGGTGGTCGGGCCGAGCGGCTCGGGGAAGTCGACGCTCCTTCACTGCGCCGCCGGGATCCTGCGCCCCGACGGCGGCGAGGTGGTGTTCGAGGGCCGCCGCATCGACTCGCTCGGCGAGGCGGAGCGAAGCCGGCTCCGGCGAACGTCGTTCGGCTTCGTGTTCCAGTTCGGCCAGCTCGTCCCCGAGCTGACCGCCGCCGAGAACATCGCCCTGCCGATGATGCTCGGCGGCGCCGGGCGGCGGCCGGCGCTCGCCGAGGCCCGGCGCTGGCTGGCGCTCCTCGACCTCCGGGAGGTCGCCCGGAAGCGGCCGGGCGAGCTGTCGGGGGGCGAGGGCCAGCGGGTGGCCGTCGCGCGCGCCCTCGTGCACCGGCCGCAGGTCGTCTTCGCCGACGAGCCGACGGGGTCGCTCGACTCCCTCTCCGGCGAGCACGTCATGGATCTCCTGGTGGGCCTGGCCGGCGACGAGGGAACGGGCGTCGTCATCGTCACGCACGACCCGCGCGTTGCGGCCTACGCGAAGCGCGACGTCACGGTGCGCGACGGCCGGATCGTCACGTCGCCGGTTGCGGCGTGATCGGGGTCAGCCTCTCGCTGATGGTCGGCGGCGGGCGGCGGGCGGCCATCCGGCTGCTCCTGATCGTCGCCGGCGTGGCGGCGGGCACCGTGTTCCTGCTGGGCGCGCTCGCGATCGGCCCTGCCCGCGACCGCGCCGACGCTCGCGTGGTGGAGCGCCAGGGGCCGGTCGGCGCGCCGCCGTCCGACCATCGTCCGGCGCTCCTGTGGGCCGCCTTCCAGACGAGCCCGAGCGACATCGGGGGGCGAGGGCTGGAGGTCGTCGAGGTCGCGGCGACCGGCCCCGGGGCGCCGCACCCGCTCGGAGCGGAGCGGACGCCCGCCCCCGGCGAGGTCCTCGTGTCGCCCGCGCTCGGCCGGCTGCTCGAGTCCGACAGGGGCCGCGTCTACCGGCTGCGGTTCCCGGGCCGCATCGACGGCACGCTCGGGCGAGGGGTTCTCCACGACCCCGACGAGCTGGTCGCGATGGTCGGCGTGGCGCCGGACCGGCTTGCGGGCGCGACGCGGATCACCGACTGGGGTGCCGCGCAGCCGGCGGCCGAGGCTTCGACCAGCAACACGTTCAACCGCCGCCTCGTCTACCTGCTCGCCGCGCTCGGGGTGCTCATTCCGATCGCGGTCTTTGTCGGGGCCAGCACCCGCATCGGCGCGACGACGCGCGAGCGGCGGTTCGCGGCGATGCGGCTCGTGGGGGCGACCCCACGGCAGGTCGCGCTCGCCGCGGCGACCGAAGCGGCGGCCGCCGCGGTCGTCGGAGGGCTCGTGGGGCTTGCGCTCGCCCTCCTGCTTCGCACTCGGGCCGCCGACGTCGCGGTCGCCGGGTACTCGACGTTTCCGGCCGACCTGGCGCCGCCGCTGTGGCAGATCGGCCTCGTCCTGATCGCGACCCCCGTGCTCGCCGCAGGGGCCGCGCTGGGCTCGATGCGGCGAGTCGCCGTGACGCCGCTCGGCGTCCGCCGCCGCCAGGTGCCCGGCGGGCCGTCGGCCCGCCGGCTGATCCCGCTCGCGGTCGCATGGATCGAGCTTGCGGTAGCCGTTCAGATGGGCGACCGGCTGACCGAGGACGGGAAGCTCGCAGCGCTTGGAGTCGGTTTCGCAGGCGTCATTCTGGGGATCGTCATCGCCGGACCATGGCTCGTCGGCGCCCTCGCGTCGGCGGTTGCCGGCGGCGCTCGCGGTCCCGGGACACTGATCGCGGGGCGGCGCCTCCAGGCCTCGCCCGCGACGGCCTTCCGAGCCGTCGGCGGCGCCGTTCTCGGCGTGTTCGCGGCCACCGCCGTGCTCGTGTACCTGCCTTCCCATGATCGGTGGATCGCGGCGGGCAACGACGTCACGACCTCCGTCGCGCCGGCGCCCGTCGACG
>JBOHBE010000063.1:0-20451 GCA_050698235.1 Gaiellales bacterium | reverse complement strand
CCGGGATGGACTTCCCCAGGAGAGCCACGGCTGGCACGGTGAAGCTCCGGCGGCGGCATCCAGTTCAGCCTCACCCAGCCCGATTCGATGGGCCTCGGCGGCGGGATCGCCCGCGCAACTCGTGATTGATCCGCAACCTCTCTCTTTGGGACACCGACTTATAGGAATCGCTATAATGCACGTATGCAGAAGGAGACCGAGAGAGAGGCGGTTCCGGCCGGGTTGACTCCCGCCGAGGCCGCGGTGCGACTGGGCTGCACCGAGGACTTCGTGCTCGAACTGATCGTCCGCGGCAGCCTGGTCGGACGCATCTGGCCGAAGCGTTTGGGTGGGCCGGGATGGCGCGTTGCGCCCTCCGCCCTGCGGGCTTACTTCGACGGACCCGCGGAGCTGGCGGCGTGAGCGCCAACGAGGGCACCGATGCGGAGATCGTCGCCGATGGCTACGCGATGGGTTTGATCGGTGGCGACGCACTTGGGGTCATCTTCGAGGCGGCGCTCGGTCGCAAGCCGCAGACGGCGGCCGACTTCGCCGAGCTCGATGACTTGCTCCCGGAATTCCCTGACTTGGCCGGCGGGGCGTACCACTCGTGAGCGTCGACCAGGATCGAGCTGTTCCCGGCGAGCCTTGCGGTGGCAAGTGCTTCCCCCTGACCTATGGCGGCGGCCCAGAGTTGGCTCGCTTCTTTGCGACGCACCTCGGCGCCGACGTCGACCTGTGGCAGGCGCTCTCCCTGTACCAGTCGTGGGTTGATCGGGGCGTGGAGCAGCTTTGGCGGAGCCTTCCGAGCGGTGATGAGACGTGAGGGACGTGGCTGCTGAGGCTTGGGCGGAGGGCGAGAAGCTGCTCGGCAACTACGACGCGGCCTTGGCGGCGATGCGGGCTGAGCTCGGCGAGGCTGGGGCCCACGCGGGGGCCCCTGAGGATGAGGCCGCAGACTCGGCGGCCTCCGAGACTACGGCGGCGATGGCCGCCGTGGAGGCAGCACGTCAACCGAACCGAGAGAGGAAGCGATGAGCACGACTGAGGAAGGCAGGAGAACCGCCATCGAGGCGGGCGTTCGTGATGCCGTCGACCGTTGGAATGCGGCATACCCTGGCAAGCAGATCAGCGAGGAGGACGCTCGCGAGGTGTTGAATGGTCAGCTTCAGGCGAACGGCCTTGAGCCGGTTGGCGCGCCGGAGGCCGCCCCGGCGCCGGAGACGGTCGAGCCGTTCGTCTTCGCCAAGGGCGCTGTGCCGACACCAGAGCAGGCGGCGTTGATGTCGTTCGACCAGAAGGCGCTCCTCGATGAGGCGTCGCCCGACTGGGAGGACGAGATGAAGCAGCGGCAGGCTTGGGAGCGGGCTTCCGCGGCGCAGGCCGAGCGCCTGGAGGCTGATGTTCGCCAGCAGCAGCACGTCGAGCTCTACGAGACCGACGAGAGCTACCGGGCGCAGGTGGACGCCACCCGCGCCGCGAACCGCCTGGCCGACGCTCAGCACACGCTCGGCGATGTCGAGCTCCTGAACCTCGCGGGCGCCGCGGGCAACGCGCTGGCCGAGCGTGCGGGCGACCTGAGCGCCTACACGCTGGATCGCTTGACCAGGTTGGAGGCTCGCCTTGTGCCGGATCCAGCTCGCCCGCCGCAGCACCCTGGGGGCTTCCCCCTCAAGGGGCGAGCGGGGCTTTGGCGTCTCCGATCTGAGTAAGCCTGGGCGCCTGCTCTGAGCCGCGTGATGCCCCACGCGAGGCGCCCCAACCACCGGCAAGGCCGCCCCACCTTTCTCTTCCGGGGGTGGCCTTCCGGGGCTCAACGTCCCGCGGTGTCTGTACCCTGGAAGTGCACCAGCGTTCTCTGCCGGGACTGTCCTCCACGGCCTTTGAACCGCCATCGCGGGCCTCCGACCGAGACACCCCTTGTCGGCCGCACCGTCTTCCAGGGATTTCTCCGTGACACATTGACGATGCGATCAGGGGTTCACGCTACGGTGAGCGAGACGTTGGAGCAGGATCCGATCTCGATGCGAGGTGCGGTGGCCGTGGTGGCGGCAGGTCGCGTTGGTAGCCTGGTGCGGTGAGCGTTCAGCGCCTCGGTCGAAGGCTCTACCTCGTCCGTTGGAAGGACGCGCAAGGTCGCCACCGCGGCGTTCGTGTCTACTCCAAGGCCGAGGCGGACGCGCTTGATGCGCAGCACAAGGTGCGTCGCGCAGCGAGGCGGGTCGGGCCGGTCGCTGCCGGTAGCGTCACGCTGGCCGACTACTTCGCTGAGTGGGACCAGGTACACGCGCCCGCGTTGGCTCGCTCAACACAACGCCAGCAGCGTGGGGTGTTGAGAACCTGGGTTCTGCCCCGCCTCGGTGACAGGCGGCTGGATCGCCTCGCGCCGCGGGTGGTCGCCGGTTGGCGGGCTTCGATCTTGCCGCCGAACGGTTGTGCTCCAACTCGCGGCACGAGCGCGACACCGACGCAGGCAAACCACGCCCTCCGGGCGCTCTCGTCATTGCTCGGGTACGCCGTTCGAGACGGCTACCTCTCCGAGAACCCGTGCTCCGGTCTCCGGCGCGTCCCTGTGGAGAAGCGCGGCCAGCGGTTTCTGGCACCCGATGAGATTGAGGCGCTCCGGGTCGCGATGCCGACGCTGCGCGATGCCGTGCTCGTGGGACTGATGGCCTACGCGGGGATGCGACCGGGCGAGGCGCTTGCCCTGCGTTGGGGGGACTGCTCAGATCGCGGGTTGCTCATCGATGAGGCCTACACCGACGCGCAGTTGAAGGCGCCGAAGGTGAACCGGCGCCGGCACGTGGAGCTGGTCGCGCCGTTGGCTGACGACCTTGTCCTGCTCCGGCCGGATTCCGGCCACCGGGAGGACTTCGTGTGTCCGAACCGTTACGGTCAGCCTCTCCACGGCGCGAACTGGCAGCGGCGTGTCTGGGTTCCGGCGTGCGAACGGGCGGGCATCGACGGGGCGCGGCCGTATTCGCTTCGCCACAGCTACGCCTCGCTGCTGATCCACTCTGGGCGCCCTGTGAACTACGTCCAGGCGATGCTCGGCCACTCGTCTCCGGTGCTCACCCTGGAGACCTACGCGCACGTGTTCGATGAGGCGCAGCTCGGTCGCGGCATTGAGATGGCTGATGCGATCCGGTCCGCTCGAAAGCCGCTCCCCGGCCACCTACTCGCCGGAGCGTCCGCGTCGGGGCTAGAGAGGTTCAAGGCCGAGGAGCGCAAACGTGCCGAGCGTGCGGCGACGGATGACGACTACTTCGTCGGCTTCTAACTCCGCCGTTGCATTTTGATTGCACGACGTTGAGGCGGTCCCTTGAAGTGGTTCCGTCGGTTTACAGGATTTTCGTGCGATGCGCCCGGCACGATTCGAACGTGCGACACACAGATTCGAAGTCTGTTGCTCTATCCCCTGAGCTACGGGCGCGGGCGGAACGGATCGACGGAGGGTGACCGGTGGGACTCGAACCCACGTCCTCCTGGACCACAACCAGGGGCTACCACCAGCTGAGCTACGGCCACCGCGAGTCCTCGTAGGATACCCGCACACGCGGGCGTGGCGGAACTGGTAGACGCGCCGGCCTTAGGAGCCGGTGGCCCTGGCCGTGGAGGTTCGAGTCCTCTCGCCCGCACTTCCTCCGTTCCCAAGCCGGACGGGGGCCGGTCCCGGTGGTTAGGATTTCGCCGGTGACCGACGCCGCCGAGCCCCGGGACGGCCTCAGGCGGCTGCTTCCGATCCTGACGTGGCTGCCGCACTACGACCGCGCGTGGCTCCGCGGCGACGTGGCAGCCGGCATCGCGGTGACGGCGCTGATCGTCCCGAAGAACCTCGGCTATGCCGGGATCGCCGGCGTGCCGCTCCAGAACGGCCTCTATGCCGCGGCGGCCGGCGCGATCCTCTACGCGCTCTTCTGCACCTCGCGGCAGATCTCGACCGGACCGAGCTCGTCGCTGGCCGCCGTCGCCGGCGGCGCGGTGCTCCTGACCGGGGTGGGCGGCAAGGACGCCGCGGCGCTGGTTGCGGCGATCACGCTCGTCGCGGGGGTGCTGTTCCTGCTGCTCGCCGTCTTTCGGATGGGGTGGATCGCCCGGTTTCTCTCCAAGCCGGTGATCATCGGCTTCCTGGCAGGGGCGGCCGTGGACGTGGTGATCGGGGAGCTGTCCAAGCTGACGGGAACATCATCTGACGGAGTGAACGCATGGCGGGAGTTCGGCTCGTGGGTCCGGACGCTGGGTGACGTGCACGGGACGACGCTTCTGGTCGGCCTCGTCGCGCTGGGCGTGATCCTCGGCCTGCGGTTCCTGGCTCCGGTGGTGCCCGGAGCGCTGGTCCTGGTGGCCGGCGGGATTCTCGCCTCACGCCTGTTCGACCTGGGGGGGCACGGCGTCGATCTGGTCGGGCACGTGCCCCGGGGACTGCCGACGCCGCAGCTGCCCGGCGTCGATGTGTTCCGCGAGCAATACGCCACGATCGGCATCGCGTCGGCCGCGCTGCTCCTGATCGGGTTCTCGCAGACCGCCGGTGATGCCCGCGCGTTCGCCACCCGCCATCGCTACCGCATCGACATCGATCAGGAGTCGGTCGCGCAGGGCATGGCGAACGTCGGCGCGGGCGTCTTCCAGGGCATGCCGGTGTCGACCAGCCTCTCGGCCAGCTCGCTGAACGAGTCGGCCGGAGCCAGGACGCCCGTCGCGTCGCTCATCACGGGCGCGCTGGTGCTGCTCACGCTGATCGTGCTCGCCCCGCTGTTCTCGGACCTGCCGAAGCCGGTGCTGGCCGCCGTGATCATCGATGCGGTCGTGTTCGGCATGATCGACCTGCCCGAGTTCCGCCGGCTCCGCCGGGTCACCCCGTTCGACTTCTGGATCGCCATCGCGGCCGTCGTCGGGGTGCTGTCGGTGGGTGTCCTCGCCGGCGTGGTGGTGGGTGTCGTGCTCTCGCTTGGCTGGCTGGTCTACGTCGCCTCCAACCCGCCGATCCCGCTGCTCGGCCGCGAGGCCGGCACGCAGGTGTTCCGCGACCTTGACCAGCACCCCGACGACGAGACGTTCCCCGGGATCGCCGTGCTGCGGCTGGACAGCGGCCTCTTCTTCGCCACCAGCCAGGCGCTGGACGACCGCATCCGCGCGCTCACAGATGACGATCCCAGCTCGCTGCGTACGGTGATCCTCGACCTGGAGGCGGTCGCGTTCATCGACTCACAGGGCGCCGAGCAGCTCGCACAGATCCACGAGCTGGTCGGCGCCCAAGGGGCGACGCTGCGCATGGCCAGGGTGAAGCCGCGCGTGATGGCCGTGCTCGAGCGAGACGGCGTCATCGACCGGATCGGCGCCGACCACATCCACGGCAACGTCCACCGTGCCGTCGAGGCACAGCTCGCATCGACGGCGTAGCGGGCCCTAGCCGGCCAGCGCCTTCTGCTTCAAGGCCTCGAACTCGGCCTGGTTGATCGCGCCGCTGTCGAGCAGCCCCTTCGCCCGCTCGATCTCGTTTGCCGCCCCACCGCCGGCGGTGCTGCGGATGTAGTCGTCCATCTGCGACCGCTGCGCCTGCGCCCGCTCCGCGTTTCGCTTGGCCATCGCGTCGTTCTGGGTGATCACGTAGATGAACACGCCGAGGAACGGCAGTATGACCGTGAAGATCAGCCATCCCGTCTTGCCCGCCCCCGACAGGTCGTGTCGGCGGAAGATGTCTGTCCACACGTTGAACAGGAGCCAGAACCACGCGATCCACAGGAAGAACACGAGCATGGTCCACATGACGTCGAGAAACGGGTAGTCACTTAACAGCAGCATCTCTTCTCCGATCGGTGGATTTCCGGCCAGGGTGCCGGTCGAACTCGGGTGAGCGCATCATCACGCAACCCGCCGTGCTGTCTCGTCGCTTCCAGTGGTGCTGCCCCCTAGGCCGCGCGCGGGGCCGACGGCGCGCTGCGTGTCGAGCAGCGGAGACGCGGGGGCGGTGCGGCGGCGCTGCCACTTGCTGGCCTCGATCACCACGGGCAAGAGCGCGGCGAGGCCGAAGCAGGCCAGCCACTCGTGGCCGGTCAGCGAGGTGGTGAGCATCCCCTTCTGGAAGCCCGGCAGCTCGGTCGCGAGCACCAGCATCCCCAGCGGGAGGAGCGAGATCGCAAGCGCCTTCAGGAGCGGCGAGTCGAGGCCGCTGGCCGGGTCGCGCCGGTTGGTGATGGCGTTGAAGATCGTCCCGAGCCCCATCACCACGAAGGTCATGGTCAGCGAGGCGGTCGCGACGTCCGTCCTGGGGTCATCGGGGCCGGCCACCAGCGGGATCATGGCCGCGATGAACAGCGTCGCAGCGTAGATGATCCACAGCCTGATCGCCGGCCTGTTGGTGATCGGCAGGTTGGGGTCGCGCGGCGGGCGGTGCATCACGTCCGGCGCTCCGGGATCGACGGCGATGACCACGACGCCCGATGCCGTCACCAGGAGCAGGTAGAGCACCATGAGCGGCGTCAGGGCGACGCCGTGATTGACGTTGAAGGCGGTGGCCGCGAGGAACAGGAACACCAGCGCCAGGAGCTGGGTCATCTGGTAGCGGACGTACGAGACGACCTTCTCGTAGACCTTGCGGCCGATCTCGACGGCGTGAACCAGCGTGCCGAAGTTGTCGTCGGTCAGGATCATGCGGCCGGCCTGCTTGGTCACCTCGCTGCCGCTGCCCATCGCAACTCCGATGTCGGCCTGCTTGAGGGCCGCCGCGTCGTTCACCGCATCGCCGGTCATGGCCACGATCAGGCCCTGTCCCTGCATCAGCTGGGCCAGCCGCAGCTTGTCCTGGGGCGTGACGCGGCCGAACACGTGCAGCTCGGGCAGCTGCCGCACCAGCTCATCATCCGAGAGTGCCTGCAGCTCGGCACCGCTGATGGCGCCGGGCCCCAGGCCGAGGGTCTCGCCGATGGCCCGGGCTGTCACGGCATGGTCGCCGGTGATCATGCGCACGTCGATCCCGGCGCAGAGCGCGATCTCGACCGCCGACTTGGCCTCGATGCGCAGCGGATCGATGATGCCGACCAGGCCGACGAACGACAGCCCCTGGGTGAGCGACATGGGATCGCTCTCCATCGCCGGCAGCTCCGCCTCGTCCACCAGCCGGGCGGCGAACGCCAGCACCCGCAGGCCCTTCTCGCCCATCCGAGCATTCGCCTCCTCGATTCCGGTCCGCGCCTCCTCGATCGGCACCTGGGAGCCGCTGAGCGGCCCGCCCGACTTGTCGCAGCGCGCGAGCACCACGTCAGGAGCACCCTTGACCAACTCGATGATGTGCTCGGCACCGTCCAGCGTGGCACGGTGGAACGTCGCCATGAACTTGTAGTCCGAGTCGAACGGCACCTCGGCGAGCCGGGGGTAGGCGTGCCGCGTCTCCTCTGCGTCCACGCCGAGCTTCGCCGCCAGCACGACCAGGGCGGCCTCGGTCGGGTCGCCGACGACGGTGCCGTCGTCGCCCACGGTGGCGTCGCTGTCGAGCGCGAGCCCGAGGCCGAGCCTCGTGAAGTCGGGCACCGGCTGGCCGGCGACGGAGGTGATCGCGCCGGTCTTGCGATAGCCCTCGCCCTCGACGTTGAACCAGGCGCCGGCCACGTAGAGCACCGACACCATCATCTCGTTCATCGTCAGCGTGCCCGTCTTGTCTGTGTTGATGGCGCTGGTGGCGCCGAGCGTCTCGACGTCGGTGAGGTTCTTGACCACCGCCCGCGCGTCGGCCAGCTGCTTGGCGCCCATCGACAAGAGCCCCGAGACGAACGCGGGCATGCCGGTCGGGATCGCCGAGATCGCCATCGCGGTGCCCAGCAGCAGCACGTCGCTGAAGTCCTCTCCGCGCGCAACGCCGACGATCACGATGAAGGCAACCGCACCCCAGGCGATGATGCCCAGCACCTTCGTGAGCGAGCCGAGCTCCTTCTGGAGCGGCGAGCGGGTGCGGCTGATCGACGACAGCATCGTCGCGATCTGCCCCATCTCCGTCCCCATCCCGGTGGCGGTCACCACCATCCCTCCGGTGCCCCGGGTCACGGCCGTGTTCTGAAACAGCATGTTCGAGCGGTCGCCAAGGGCCGCGTCCGCGTCCAGCACGGCCGATGCGGCTTTGCCGATCGGCGCGCTCTCGCCGGTCAGCGCCGCCTCCTGCGTCTCCAGCGTGGCCGAGCGGATGATCCGCCCGTCGGCGGGCACGATGTCGCCCGCCTCGACCTGGACGATGTCCCCGGGCACGACGTCGACCGCCGGGACCAGCTCGACCGAGCCGTCCCGCACAACCTTCGCCTGCGGCACCTGCATGCTGGCGAGGGCGTCGATGCTCTCGCGCGCCTTCAGCTCCTGACGCGAGCCGAGCACCACGTTCAGCAGGATCAGGAGGGCGACGAGGATGCCGGTCGACACCTGGCCGATCACGACGCTGACGGCGGCGACCGCGACCAGCATGATGTTCATCGGGTCGCGCAGCTGGGCGAGCGCCACCGCCCACAGCGACGGCGGCGGCTCACCCGTGATCTCGTTCGCGCCGAACCGGGCCAGCCGCTCCGCCGCCTCTGCGGCGGTCAGGCCCGCATCGGCGTCGGACCCCGCCGACGCCACCACGTCGGCTGCCGCATGTGCAAACGGTACGGTCGGTCCCGGGGTTGCCATCGACGTGTCGGGGTCAGCGGTCATTCAGCGTCGCCTCCTCGGCTGCGGTTGCCGGGAACCGGCGGGAAAAGTATGCACGATCAGGTGAGCTCGCCGCCCGTGCCGTCGATCAAGAGGCCGTGCCGCAGGCCGCGGTCGCTGACGGTCAGCGAGTCGGATCCCAGCTTCGTGAGCACCGTCCGCACGATGCACGCTCCGGCCAGGATGACCTCGGCCCGCTTGGGCTGGAGCCCGACGATCTGGCGGCGTTCGTCGGCGGTTCGCGTCCGGTAGAGCTCGATCTGGCGGTCGATCTCAGCGCGGTCGAGCACGGTGCCGCGCACGACGTCCGCGTCGTAGGTTCCGAGCTGGTGCTTGACCGCAGCCAGGTTGGTGACGGCGCCGCCGATCGCGACCAGCCTGTCGGGAGTCGGCCGGCCGTCGAGGCGCTCGAGGTCGGCGGCGATCGCTTCGAACGTCGACGCGAGCACGTCGTCGGACACGACCTGATCGAGGCCGAACCGCTCGCTGAAGCCGACGGCGCCGACGTTGACGCTCCACCGTTCTTCCACGACGTCGGCGTGGCCGAACGTGAACTGGGAGCTGCCGCCGCCGGTGTCGAACACCACCAGCGATCCCTCGGCCTGCCCGATGCCGGCCTTCACCGCAAGATACGCAAGGCGGCTCTCCTGCTCGCCCGAGATCACCTCGATCCGGACGCCGCTACGGCACGCGACCTCGTCGAGGAACCCCGCGGTGTTGGACGCGATTCGAAGCCCGGCCGTGCCGACGGCGGTGATCTCCGGCGCGTCCGACCGCCGGGCCTCGTCGGCCATCCCCGCAATCGCGTCGATGGTGCGGTCGGCGGGCTCCGGGCTCAGACGGCCGGTCTCGCGCAGGCCTTCGCCGAGCCGTGTCACCTCGGCGCGGTCCACGATCGTCCGCCAGCCGCCGTCCTCGCCGCGCTCGCCGATGCAGAACTTGACGGAGTTGGTGCCGACGTCGATGACCGCGCGGCGGGCCGCGCCGAAACCGGCGAGCGCCTTGAGCGCCCGCGGGTAGGAGACGTTCGGGCGCCCCTCCAGGCCGAGCCTGCGCACCGTCGCCACGACGAGCTGGAGATCCGGCGACTCGACGGCCACCGTGCGCGTCGCGCCGCTGTCGGTGTCCACCTCGGTCAGCTCGACCATGCAGCCGTCCAGCGTGAAGCGCCCACGCCGCTTGCGCACGCCGATCGCCAGCAGACGGGGATCCGGCTCGATCAGCTCCGCGAGCAGCTCCTCGACCGTCGAGATGTCACCTGGCGGCGAGGCGGTCGCGACCCCGAGCGCCGCCAACGTCGCCTGCACATCGGCGGCCGCAAGCGGGAACGCCGCCTTCATCACCGGCATCCACCGCTCGAGCCCCTCGTCGCTCACCTCCTCGAGGTGCTTGATGTCGACGAGGCCGCCGCGCACCTTGACCGTGTCCGATCCATCGAGCGACAGCAGGTAGGTCTCGTCGCTCTCCTCCATCCGGTCGGGGGCGAGAGCGCCAAGCTCGTCCTCGGCGACGTCGAAGCGCCGGCCGAAGGTGCGCCACTCCCAGCGGGGCACGATTGCTGTCTCCGGGGAGCCCTGCGTGCTCGCCATCGGCGTTCCCTTCGTCGAAACTGCCCGAGGTCGGCCCGGGTCGGCGACATGGTATAGACCGAACGACCGCGCCGGGCGCCGCGGTGGCGCTCGTGCCCCCTCGCGACTAAGGTTAGGAGACGGCACCCGGGTCTCGGGCCTGCCGTCCCCTCGCATGAAGACCCAGGTCTCCGAACTCGCCGAAAACCGCGTTCGCCTCGACATTGAGGTCCCCGCCGACGACGTCGACCACGCGTTCGACCATGCGCTCAGCGACCTGTCGCAGAGCGTGCGCGTCCCCGGCTTCCGGAAGGGCAAGGCTCCGAAGCCGCTCGTCATGCGCCAGCTGGGCCGCGACACGGTGATCGAGGAGGCGCTCCGCGACCATCTGACCGGGTGGTACTCGCGCGCCGTCGCCGTCGCCGGGATCGACCCGATCGAGCGGCCGACGATCGACTGGTCGAACGAGCCCGTCGAGGGCACGCCGTTCAGTTTCACGGCCGAGGTCGAGGTGAAGCCCGCCCCGACGGTCAAGGCCTACAAGGGGCTCGAGGGCGTCCGGCAGCCGGCCGACGTGCCGGCCGAGGCGGTCGACTCCGAGATCGAGCGTCTGCGCCTCACCGTTGCCGAGCTGAACCCGGTCGAGCGCGGAGCGGCGGACGGCGACTTCCTCGTCATCGACTTCGAGGGTGCGATCGACGGGAAGCCGTTCGACGACGGCGCGGGCACCGACTACGGCGTCGAGCTCGGCGCCGGCCGGCTGGCGCCCGACCTCGAGCGCGGGCTGGTCGGGATGAAGCCGGGGGACGAGCGCGACATCGATCTGCCGCTGCCCCCGGACCATGAGGACGCCAGCGTCGCCGGGAAGACGGCCACGTTCCACGTCACCGTGAAGGACGTGAAGGAGCGGGTGCTGCCGGAGCTCGACGACGAGCTCGCGACCTCGGTCAGCGAGTTCGACACGCTCGGTGAGCTGCGCGCGGACATCCACGAGCGGGTCCGCGAGGCGATCGAGCGCGAGGTCGACATGCGCTACCGGGCCTCCGTGCTCGACTCGCTCGCCGAGCAGCTCGAGACCGAGGTCCCCGACGCCCTCGTGCGAAACCGCGTGGCCGACCTCGTCCGCTCGCTGCTCCAGAACCTGGCCGCCCGCGGCGTCGCCGTCGAGGACTACCTGCGAGTCACCGGGCAGTCGGGCGAGGAGCTGGCCGCATCGGTCCGGCCGCGCGCCGAGGACTCGGTCCGGAAGGACCTCGCCCTCGAGGCCGTGGTCGCCGTCGAGGGCGTTGAGGTGACCGACGAGATGATCGAGGAGTGGGTGCGCGAGCAGGCCACCGACGGCGACGAGGACGCCGAGTCCGCGGTCGAGCGGCTGCTCGGCGACCCGGCCACGACGACCGCGCTTCGCCAGGACCTGGCCGCGCAGAAGGCGCTCGACATCGTGGTCGAGAACGCCAAGCCGATCTCGCCCGAGCAGGCCGAGGCGAAGGGCAAGTTGTGGACGCCGGGGCAGGAATCCGACGCCTCCGGCGAAAAACAAACCCCGATCTGGACGCCGGCGGGAGCCAGCCGGCCGACCTGAGGAGTGCAATGAGCCCACTGATTCCGATGGTGATCGAGCAGACGTCGCGCGGCGAGCGGTCGTTCGACATCTACTCGCGCTTGCTGAACGAGCGCATCGTCTTCCTCGGCACGCCCGTCGACGACCAGATCGCCAATCTCATCGTGGCTCAGCTCCTGCACCTCGAGTCCGAGGATCCCGACAAGGACATCTCGATCTACATCAACTCGCCGGGCGGCTCCGTCTATGCCGGGCTCGCGATCTTCGACACGATGCAGTTCGTGAAGCCCGACGTCCAGACGATCTGCGTGGGCATCGCGATGAGCATGGGCGCCCTGCTCCTGGCGGGCGGCGCGAAGGGCAAGCGAATGGCGCTTCCGAACGCCAAGATCCTGATCCATCAGGTCAGCTCTGGATTCCAGGGCCAGGCGACCGATATCGAGATACATGCGCGTGAGATCCTCGACCTGCGCAAGCGACTCGACCAGATCATCGCCGACAAGACCGGGCAGCCCATGGAGAAGGTCTCGCGCGACACGGAGCGGGATTTCTTCATGAGCGCCGACGAGGCCACCGAATACGGCATCATCGACCGCGTGATCGCAAAGCACTGACGGATGGCCAGACCGACCGACACCAACGAACAGCTCCTCTGCAGCTTCTGCGGGAAGTCGCAGCGGCAGGTCAAGAAGCTGATCGCCGGCCCCGGCGTCTACATCTGCGACGAGTGCATCGATCTCTGCAACGAGATCATCGACGAGGAGCTGACGACTCCCGCCCAGCTCGATCTCGACAACCTGCCCAAGCCGAAGGAGATCTACTCCGTCCTGAACGACTACGTCGTCGGCCAGGAGGAGGCGAAGCGCACGCTGTCGGTGGCGGTCTACAACCACTACAAGCGCGTGCAGATGGCGGGGCAGACCGACTCCGAGGTGGAGCTCGCCAAGTCGAACATCCTGCTCCTGGGCCCGACCGGCTGCGGCAAGACGCTGCTCGCCCAGACGCTCGCCAGGATCCTGAACGTGCCGTTCGCCATCGCCGACGCCACGGCGCTGACCGAGGCCGGCTACGTCGGTGAGGACGTCGAGAACATCCTGCTCAAGCTGATCCAGGCCGCCGACTTCGACGTGAAGAAGGCCGAGACCGGGATCATCTACATCGACGAGGTCGACAAGATCGCGCGCAAGGCCGACAACCCGTCGATCACGCGCGACGTGAGCGGCGAGGGTGTCCAGCAGGCGCTGCTCAAGATCCTCGAGGGCACCGTCGCGAGCGTGCCGCCCCAGGGTGGGCGCAAACACCCGCACCAGGAGTTCCTGTCGATCGACACGACGAACATCCTGTTTGTCTGCGGCGGGGCGTTCGCCGACCTCGACAAGATCATCGAGCGCCGCATCGGCAGAAACTCGATCGGGTTCGGCGCCGAGCTCCGCTCGCGCAAGAACGGCCCGTCGAAGGATCTCTTCCCGCAGGTGATGCCCGAGGACCTGATCTCGTACGGGCTCATCCCCGAGTTCATCGGCCGCCTCCCCGTCGTGTCGGCCGTCCATGCGCTCGACCAGGAGGATCTGATCCGCATCCTGCTCGAGCCGAAGAACGCGCTCATCAAGCAGTACGAGCGCTTCTTCAACTACGACTCGATCGAGCTCGTGTTCACCCAGGACGCCCTGTCGGCGATCGCGCATCGCGCGCTCGAGCGGGCCACCGGTGCCCGCGGCCTGCGGTCGATCATCGAGGCGGCGCTCCTGAACGTCATGTTCGACCTGCCCTCGCGCAAGGACGTGAACAAGTGCGTCGTCACGCGCGAGACGATCGAGAAGCACCTCGATCCGACCCTCGTCACCGAGGGCGGCTCGAGCGTCGACGTCACCGAAGAGCTGCGCGAAGAGTCCGCCTAGCCAGCCGGCGCTGTAGCATCGGCCGATGCTGCGCCTCCTGGTGTCGCTGCTCGCGATCCTGGGCGCAGGCGGGCACCATGCTGCGCGGCTCACGGTCTCGGAGCCGCGGCCGTTCGAGGTGTGGGACGGCCGTCTCGAGGGGCGCGCGCCGGGCGCCATCCATGTGCGCGCCGGGGGCCGGCGCTACACGATCTACCCTGGTCTCGAGGGGCGGTTCTCGGTCCAGGTGCCGCACGTCGTCGTCGGCGACACGACCGTCACCGTGGCGGGCCGCAGGATCCCTGTCTACGGGCTCCCACCGGGCTCGCTCCGCGCGCTTGCCCCGGCCCGCGACGACCGCAGGCTCGACCGCGCGCTCCGAACGCTCGCCGCGGGGGTGAGCACCGACGTCGGCGTCTACGTCCACCGCGCCGACGGGTCGGCGGCGGCCTGGAACGCCGGCGCTGAGTTCGAGGCCGCCTCCACGCTCAAGCTTCCGATCATGGTGACCGCCCTTGAGCGGATCC
Organism: Gaiellales bacterium; assembly: GCA_050698235.1. Taxonomy (GTDB): domain Bacteria; phylum Actinomycetota; class Thermoleophilia; order Gaiellales; family JAICJC01; genus JAICJC01. Next base: position 6,269 of record JBOHBE010000063.1, on the reverse strand, counting down.
ACGAGGAGCCGAGCGAGACGGCGTACTGGTCGCCGTTCGTCGCCATCACCCGATCGTCGAGCAACGAGGCGGCCGACGAGGTGCTGGAGCTCCTGGGCGGCAGCGAGGCGGACGGCGCCGCCGACATGGTCGCCGCGATGCGGCGGCTCGGGCTCGAGAGCACCTACATGTACGGCGGGTATCTGACGGAGCAGGGAGTCGGGGGCGGTCCGCCCCCGGAGCGAACCGACCGCACGCCGCCGCCCTCGTTCAAGCACACGACCGCCGGCGACATGGCGCACCTCGCCGGGTGGCTTGCGGACGCCGCTTCGGGGTCCGGCCCGCTCGTCCGGCGAGGGGTCAGTCGGCACGAGGCCCGCGAGCTGCTCTACCTCATGCTCCACGCCGCCGACTCGGGGCTCGTCCTCCCGGGAGCGGGCGGCCGTCCCGTCGCCCACAAGATCGGGTGGCTCGAGACGTCGCGCGACGATGTCGCCGTCGTCTTCACGCGCAGCGGCCCGGTCGTCGTCACGGTCTACGCGTCGGGCGCCATCGACGCGGCGGTGTATGCCTTCGGTCGAGCCGCCGCCGAGGCCGCGCTCGCGCGGCGCTAGTGATGGTCGATGTGCGAGTGCTCCTCGGAGCACCTGCACCGAACCGGCCACTCGCGGCAGTCGGCGCAGCGCGACTGCATCTGGTACGTCGCCCACGCCATCAGCACGAAGAGGCACAGCATGGCGGCGAAGAGCGGCCCCGGGCTCACGGACAGCGTGCTGCCGCCGTGGGGCGAGTGCTGCTGGACATATGTGTGCCAGAAGGCCTTGTACATGGGAGTCGGGGACGCAGGTGTCCCATCTTCTTCATCGCCCGAAATGCCGTCCGACTGTAGCCCCGATAGACCCTCGGCCGCTGTCCTCTAACCCACGCTCTAGGATCCCGCGCCATGGACGCCCGCTACGACCCGAGCGCCGCCGAGGGGCCGATCTTCGACCGGTGGGAGGCGGCGGGGGTGTTCGGAGGCGTGCCCGACCCGGACCGCGAGCCGTTCGTGATCGCGCTCCCGCTTCCGAACGTGACCGGCGACCTCCACATGGGCCACGCCGTGAACGGCAGCTACCAGGACACCCTGATTCGCCTCCGGCGGATGCAGGGCCGCGACTCGCTCTGGATCTGCGGCACCGACCATGCGGGGATCGCGGTGCATGCTGTGATCGACAAGCAGCTCCGGGCTGAGGGGCTCACCCGCTGGGATCTCGGCCGGGAGCGGTTCCTCGAGCGGGTGTGGAAATGGCGCGAGGAGACGGGCGCCACGATCATCGGCCAGTTCAAGCGGCTCGGGTGTTCGCTGGACTACGGCCACGAGCGGTTCACGATGGACGCGGGCTACGTCGACGCGGTGCTCACGATGTTCGTCGAGCTCCACCGCAAGGGCTACATCCACCGCGACAACCGCATGATCAACTGGTGCCCGACGTGCGCCTCGACGATCTCCGACCTCGAGGTGCGCTACGAGCACGCGGTCGACACGCTGTATGAGGTGCGCTACCGGATCGCCGGCACAGACGACTTCCTGACGGTCGCCACCGTCCGGCCCGAGACGATCCTGGCCGACACCGCCGTCGCCGTGCACCCGGACGACCAGCGCTACACGCACCTCGTCGGCCGCACCGCGATCGTGCCGCTGGTCGAGCGCGAGGTGCCGATCATCGCCGACGACTACGTGAAGATGGACTTCGGCACCGGCGCGCTGAAGGTGACGCCCGGCCACGACCTGAACGACTTCGAGATCGGCCGCCGGCACAGGCTCGCGGAGCTGGCGGCGATCGGCTTCGACGGGCGCATGACGGAGCTGGCCGGCGAGTTCGCCGGTCTGCCGGTCGCCGAGGCGCGCGAGAAGGTGCGCGACGCCCTCTTCGCGCAGGGCCTCCTGCGAAACGAGGAGCCGTACGAGCACGAGGTGGGCCACTGCGACCGCTCGGGCGACCGGATCGAGCCTCTCATCTCGCTCCAGTGGTTCATGCGCATGGACGAGCTCGCGAAGCCGGCCAACGAGGCGGTGCGATCGGGGCGGGTGCGCTTCCATCCCAAGAACCAGGAGAACATCTACTACGACTGGATGCTGAACCTGCGGCCGTGGTGCATCTCGCGGCAGCTCTGGTGGGGGCACCAGATCCCGGTGTGGTACTGCCCTGACGGCCACGAGACGGTGGAGCTCTCCGAGCCGGATGCCTGCGCAACCTGCGGCTCGGCCGAGCTGGAGCGCGATCCTGACGTGCTCGACACGTGGTTCTCGTCGGCGCTCTGGCCGTTCGCCACGCTGGGCTGGCCCAGCCGCGACGACCCGCGGCTCGAGCGCTACTACCCGGGCCACGTGCTGGCGACAGCCCGCGACATCATCAACCTCTGGGTCGCGCGCATGCTGATGATGGGCCTCGAGTTCATGGATGACATCCCCTTCGAGGACGTCGTGATCAACCCGACGATCCTGGCGCCCGACGGCCGGCGGATGTCGAAGTCGCTCGGAACCGGCATCGACCCGCTGGAGCTCGTCGACAGCTACGGCGCCGACGCCACGCGCTACGGGCTGCTCAAGATGAGCTCGACGCAGGATGTCCGCTTCTCGGCCGGGATGATCGAGGAGGGGGCGAGGTTCGCGAACAAGCTCTGGAATGCCGCCCGCTTCGTGCTGACGCAGGCCGACACGTCGGTCGAGCCGGCGCCGGCCGGGACGACGCTCGAGGACCGGTGGATCCGCTCGCGGCTCGCGGCGGAGCTGGAGGGCGTGGTGGCCCAGATCGACCGCTACGACTTCTCGGCGGCGGTCAAGGATCTGTACGCGTTCGTCTGGAACGACTTCTGCGACTGGTACGTCGAGGCCGTGAAGCCGCGCCTGCGCGGCGAGACGCGCGCCGACGCCTCGGCGAACCTGCTGTGGGTGCTCGAGCGGATCCTCGCCGTCACCCACCCGATCTGCCCGTTCGTGACCGAGGCCATCTGGGAGCACATGCCCGGCGAGCGCGGCCTCCTCATGCTGGCGCCGCTGCCGGCTCCCGACGCGGCGCACCGCGACCCGGACGCCGAGCGCGACATGGGGCGCGTGATCGAGATCGTGACGGCGGTGCGCGCCGACCCGAGCACAGCGGTCGAGATGCCCGCCGAGTTCGCCGGCGCCGAGATCGTCGCGCAGCTCGTGCCCAGGCGGGCGGCCGACGGAGAGGTGCCCGACCGGGCGGCGCTCGAGCGCGAGCTGACGAAGCTTCGCGCCGAGCGCGATCGCGCCGAGGGGATGCTCGGGAACGAGCGGTTCACGAGCAAAGCGCCGCCCGAGGTGGTCGCGGCCGAGCGCGAGAAGGCCGATCGGTTCGCGGCGGAGGTGCAGGCTCTCGAATCGCGGCTGGCTGCGCTCGAGTGACCGACGCCGTGCGGTACATCGACTCGCTCGAGCTGTTCGGCATGGCCTTTGGGCTGGACCGGATGGTCGGCCTCCTGGGCCGGCTCGGCAACCCGGAGCGGTCGTTCGATGCAATCCACGTCGTCGGCACGAACGGCAAGGGGTCAACGGTGCTCTTCGCCGAGGCGCTGCTCGAGGCCGAGGGTGTGCGCACGGGCGCCTACCTCTCGCCGCACATCACGTCGTTTCGGGAGCGCATCCGGATCGGCGGCGCGGAGGTCAGCCCCGACGCGTACGAGGATGCGGTGCTGCGGGTGCGCGACGCGGCCGGCGCCGGTGTCACGCAGTTCGAGGCGCTCACGGCGGCGGCATTCTGCGCGTTCGCCGCCGCCGGCGTCGAGTGGGGCGTGGTCGAGGCGGGCCTGGGCGGGCGGCTCGATGCGACGAACGTGCTTCCCCGGTCGCGCGTCCAGGTGCTCACCAACGTGTCGCTCGAGCACACGCAGCTTCTCGGCACCACCCGCGAGGCGATCGCGGCCGAGAAGCTCGCCGTCGTCCCGGCCGGCGGCCTTTTGGTCGTGGGCGAGCCCGAGTGGGGGGCGCTTGCGCCCCAGGCGGGCAGGGTCGAGGCGGTGCGGGCCGAGGGGACGTACCAGGATCAGAACCGGGCGGTGGCCCTGGCCGCTGTTGAGCTCGCCCGCGGCGGGCCGGTCGATCCGGCGCCGATGCTCGGGGTCCGCATCCCCGGGCGGATGGAGGTGCGCGGCCACGACCCGCTCGAGGTGTGGGACGGGGCCCACAACGTGGCCGGCATGGCCCGGTTCGTGGCGGAGCTGCCGGCGCTCCTGGAGGGCCGCCACCCGCGAGTCGCCGTGTTCTCGACGCTGGGCGAGAAGGACGTCGCCGGGATGGTCGAACTCCTCTCGGGCGTCTCCGACGTCGTCGTGGCGACCCAGTCCACGAACCCGCGCGTCCTTCCCGCAGCGGAGCTCGCGGCCCTCACGGGGGGCGAGTTCGAGCCCGATCCCGGGCGGGCCCGCGAGCGTGCGATCGAGCTTTCCGGGCATCGCGGTGCCGTGATCGTCTGCGGCTCGCTGTATCTTTTACATGACCTGATTTCGCGGCCTCACGGCGTCGAGGCCGCGCGAAGCCCTGCCTAACCGTGCTTCACCTACTCGCCGCCACAACCACCAGCGATACGTCGGCGCCGTTCGGCGGAGTCAGCGACTTCCTCGACTCGAGCTATTTCGCCGCGTTCGAGAAGCTGATGGTCATCTTCGTCGTGGCGTTCTACCTGGCCTTGATCTTCTGGACGGCCAAGGATGCGCGCCGCCGGATCGAGGACCCGGTCATCGTGGCCGTGTGCATCGCGACGGCGTTCTTCTTCCCGTTCGTCGGCGTGCTGGTCTACCTGATCCTGCGCCCGCCGGAGTACCTGGCCGACGTCCGCGAGCGCGAGCTCGAGATCAAGGCGATGGAGCGCAGGCTGGGCGCCGACTCGGTCTGCCCGTACTGTCGCAACCCCGCCGAGGCCAGCTATCTCAGCTGCCCGCACTGCGGCACCAAGCTGAAGCAGGCCTGCCGCCGGTGCAAGGCACCGCTCGAGCCGTCGTGGCGGCTGTGCCCGTACTGCGAGACGGCCACGGTCCAGAGCCCGGGGATGACGGCCGAGCGTGCCAGGCCCGAGCCCTCTGCGGAGCGGCCCGTCCGCTAGATGGAGCGAACGCTCTTCATGGTGAAGCCCGACGGCGTCGCCCGCGGGCTTGTCGGCGAGATCGTCTCGCGTGTCGAGCGGCGCGGCCTCACGATCCGGGCGATGCGGCTGCTCAGGGTGACTCCGGAGCAGGCCGCCGAGCACTACGAGGAGCACAGCGAGAAGCCGTTCTACCCGGGCCTTGTCGAGTTCATCACGTCGGGGCCGGTCCTCGCCATGGTGATCGAAGGCGATGGCGCCGTCTCGACCGTGCGCGGGATGATGGGAGCGACCAACCCGCTCGACTCCGCGCCCGGCACGATCCGCGGCGACTACGCGCTCGAGATCGGCGAGAACATCGTCCACGGCTCCGACTCGCCCGCCAACGGCGCGCGCGAGATCGCGATCTACTTCTCCGAGCCGGATCTGGTGTGATCGCCCGGGCTCTCGAGCTCGGGCCCATCGTCCTCGCATCGAGCTCCCCGCGGCGGCGGGCGATCCTCGAGCTGCTCGGCGTCGAGTTCACGGTCGTGGTGCCGGCCTACGAGGAGGCCGACATCGCCGGCCTCGGTCCCGCGGAGCTCGCCGAGGCTCACGCCCGCGGCAAGGCGGCGGCCGTCGCGGGTGATCGCGTGCTGGGCGTCGACACGCTCGTCGCGCTGGGCGAGCGCGTCTTCGGGAAGCCGCGTGACGAGGTCGAGGCGCGGTCCTTCCTGGGAGCGCTCGCCGGCCGGACGCACACCGTCCACTCTGGCCTCTGCCTGAGGGTCGATGGCGCCGAGCACGTCCGCCGGGCCGAGAGCGAGGTGACGTTTGCCCCGCTCACCGAGGCCGACATCGAGTGGTACCTCGCGACGGACGAGTGGCGCGACCGGGCCGGCGCCTACGCCGTCCAGGGCCACGGCGCCGCACTGGTGCGCGAGGTGCGCGGCGACTTCCAGAACGTCGTGGGCCTGCCGGTGCCGGAGCTGCTCGACGCGATGGCCGCCGCCGCCGGCTGAAACAGCTGTACCAGGTACCAATGTTTCATGTCTCGTGGAGCAGCCGGCCCTCCATGCCGCCAGCCACTACGATGACCTGGCCGGAGACGTGGCCGGAGAGCCGGTCAGAGGCGAGGACGACGATCTGCCAGGCGACGTCGTCGGGCTGGGCGACCTTGCGGAGCGGCATTGTCTGGGTGATCCGCTCGAGCCGGCCGGGCTCCGA
>JBOHBE010000062.1:0-4304 GCA_050698235.1 Gaiellales bacterium | reverse complement strand
TCGCATGGGCGCGAAGGCTAGCCGCGCCGAGCAGGCAGCGCCGCATGCGGCAGCCCGGGTTGTATACTGGTGCGTCGCGGGCCGTTAGCTCAGCTGGTAGAGCAGGGGACTCTTAATCCCAAGGTCGTAGGTTCGATCCCTACACGGCCCATCGACGCCTCTGCATGTCCGCGGGAGCAGGCGACCCAGCCCCTAGTCCCGGACGACGATCTGGGCGCCCACCCGGAGGACGCGTTCCCACGGGATGACCTCGTGCCCGTGCCACTTTGCCTCACCTGGGCCTCCGCTTCCTTCGATGCGGATGCCGTACCGCTCGAGCAGACCCAGCGGGCCGACGACGAGGCCGGTCACCGCCAGGCGCTGTCCGGCGAGATCGCCGCGGATGTCGTGGACGCGGCCCACCGTCCGCCCGGCCTCGGTGACGACTGTTCGGTCGAGAAGCTGGGAGAGGCGCATCAGGACCCTGGCAGCTTCCCGACGCGGCCGGCCCAACGGTCGTCACCGCGGTTCAACCGGAGCTCCGCCGCCGGACGCCGAAGCGTCACGACCGACGAGACCGCCTCGATCTCCGACCAGGGCACGTGGACGGCGTTCCCTGAGAGCCGCGCTGCGAGGTGGCCCAGGCGGCCACGAGAGCGCCATGCGTTCCCGCCGACGATGACCTCCGCCACCCGGGGGGAGCGGCTGTCGAGCCCGGTGATCTCGAGATCGTCGACCTTGCCACAGTTTTCGCCGGCGCTGTCGACGAGCTGGTGGTCGAGGATGCCGAGAGCGAGGTCGACGTGCGTGCTCCGGGTCATCCCTGTCCTCCGTGCGTGAGAAGCATCAGGGGGATGGCGGAGACGGAGATCGCGAGAATCACCAGGAAGTAGAGAGTCCCGAGGATGTTGGCCAGCCTCCCGTTGACGTGTGCCCCCATGTAGCTGTGGTCGTTCGCGACGAGGAGAATGGGCAGGTACGTGAGCGGGAGTGCGACGACCGAGAAGATGACCGAATACTCCGTCAACTTCACCGGGTCATATCCCGTCATGACCACCGCCATCGCGAGGACGAAGATCGCGACCCATGCCAGGGTAAAGCGGGCGGCGCCGGCGGGCCGTTCCTTCTTGCCCCACCTCCAACCGAAGAACTGGGCGAGGTTGTATGCGCCGGAGAATGACGTCTCGATGGCTGCGCCGCCGACGGCAAACAGGATGCCGACAAGTGCGAGGAGCAAGCCGACCTGACCCAAGGCGTGCTCGGCGGCCAGCGGCGGCGTTCCCAGAAAGTCCGGGGAGATGCCTCGCGGCAGAAACACGACCGCCGCGACGACCATGAGCGACAGCGACAGAAAGCCGCCGAGGCCGTATCCGATCATCGTCGTCACCCTGTTGAGCCCGAGCTCCCGAGACCCCCAGCCATCTTCGACGGCACCCGAGGAGTAGAAGTAGACCTCGTAGGGCGTCATAGCCGCTCCGAGCAGGCCGACGACGAAGTACAGGTAGACCATGACACTGCCGCCGGAGTGCGCACCCGGAACGTCGCCGTGGCCGACCTCGCTCCAGTCAGGGTGCACCTTGATCGCGGCGACGGCGAAGACGAGCAGGCCGAGGCCGAGGTATCCGAAGATCCGCTCGATCCAGTCGAACGGCAGGACCCACGCGGACAGCACGAGTCCCGTGATGGCGACCAGGATCAAGACCTGATACGGAAGACCCGAGAGCAGCTGGAGAGAGATAGCCACTCCTCCCACCTCGGCCGCGCACGTCATCAGGTTCACGATCTCGGATGCGATGAGTGTCGCCAGGCCTGCGCCGAACCCGACCCGTTCCCGGACCAGGTCGAAGACCGGCCGCTTTGCAATCGCAGCGACCCGTCCGCACATCTCCGAGTACACGATGATTCCGAGCACGCCGACCAGAACGACCCAGAGCAGCTGGAAGCCGAACGTCGCCCCGGCCTGCATGTTGAACACGAGATCGCCGATGTCGACGAAACCGCCGATGGCCGAGAGGATGCCGAGCGCTACGCCAAGGACGTTCTTCAAGGTCATGCGATTGACTGGTCGAGCGTCTCGATCTGCTGCGCCGCCACCTCGAGACGGCGCGCGAGAGCACGTTCCTCGGGTTCCGACGCCGCACTGATCCGATTGAGATCCGAGGTGACCCGTCTGGCGAGCACCGCGAGACGGCGTCGCATGGGCTCGAGGGAGGCCGTCGTCCTCGCCGCCGCAAGGGCCGCCGCGGTTCGCGACGCCGCGTCGCGAAGGTCAGCGGAGTGTTCGCCGGAATAGATACGTGTCGTCCTGCCGGAGCCGGCGTCGCGCGCAAGCAGTGCACCCTCGGCGGCCGCCGACTGCAGCGACCTCGCGTCCTGTGAGAGCCCGCCCGCATCCAACTGACCGCCGCCGCACCCCGTGGCCAGCACCACCACGACTCCGAGGACACCAGTGCGCGCAGCCTTCGTCGACGCGCTCATCGCAGCGGGGACCGCCGATCCACGCTACGCGAACGCGCGCCTCGCGGCGTCGACCCTGAAGCGTTCGAGTCCGCTGCGCTGGTCTTGGGCGCGTTGGATCAGGGCATCCAGGTCGACGCCGAGATCGCTGTGGACGACCTTGAGCGCTCGCCATCCGGCGATCTTGCCCTCGATCCCCAACGCCAGCGCCTCCGTCTCCATGAGGCGGCTCAGATCCTCGCCGGCCGTGACGTCGAACGCAATCCGGCTGGCCTTCTCGACCAACCATCCCGCTGCCTCCTTGATGGCGCTGCGAGGAACCCCGAGCGTCTCCATCACCTGCTCGAGGTTGCCTCGATCCGCCTCGACGTCGTGCTGTAGCTCGGAGAGGTAGGCCGCGAACTCGCCGTCGGCGTTCTTCGAGCGGAGCTTCTCGATCAGCTCGATCGCGGCCGCCGAGCCCGCGAGATGGTCGTTCAGATAGGCGCCGAGCGGCGTTGAACCAGACACACGGCTCGGGTACCCGGGCGCCCGCGCGACCAAACTGCGGGGACGACGAACCTCCCTGGCCGCGCTACCGCCTATACCCGCTCGTGAGCTCCTTCCCCGGGCGACGCCACTCGGGCTCGACGTCGAACGTCCGGCGCATCTTGCGCTCGCGAAGCGCCTTCACGAGCGGGCCGTGCGCGAACTTCGCAGTCCTCGCGTAGATCCTCGCGCCCGCGGTGGGCTCCATGAATGGCATGAACTTGTCGGGGAACCCGGGCATCGTGCAGGCCATGCAGATGCCGCCGACGTTCGGGCAGCCGCCGACCCCGTTCACCCAGCCCCGGATCGGGACGTTGCAGCGGACGACCGGGCCGCTGCAGCCGAGCTTCACCAGGCACCGCCCGTCGCCGTGGCTCTTCGAGAACTCGCCCTGGTCGGCGAACCCCGCACGGTTGCAGCTCTCGTGCACGGTGCGGCCGAAGATGCTGACGGGCCGGCCCTGCGCGTCGAGCTCGATGGGCGGGCCGAGGCGCGCCAGGTGGAGCACCAGGCAGAGCAGCGTCTGGGTGATGTTGTCGGGCTGGACCGGGCAGCCCGGCAGGTTCACGACCGGGAGGCCGAGCCGGGACGTCCAGCCGGCGCCCAAGTGGTCGCCGAGGCCCATCGCGCCCGTCGGGTTGTTCTTCATCGCCGGGATCCCGCCGTATGCGGCACACGTGCCGAGTGCCAGCACGGCCGCGGCTCGGGGGGCGAGGCGGTCGATCCAGCTGTTCGTGAGGATGGGCTGCCCGGTCTCGCGGTCGACGCCCATCCCGGCCCAGTGCCCGTCGGCGCTCAGCTCCTCGTTCGGGACCGAGCCCTCCAGCACGAGGATGAACGGGTCGAGCTTGCCCTCCTCGGCGTCGAACCACACCCGCATGAACTCGTCGCCTGTCTCGAACGCGAACACCGGGTTGTAGAGCACGATCGGCGGGACGCCTGGCAGCGAGCCCCGCAGCAGGTCCTCGAGCGTCGGGTTCGTCGCCGACGTCATCGCGATCGAGTCGCCGTCGCACCCGAGGCCGCTCGTGATCCAGAGGACGGGGATTGGCGTGCTCATGCTGTCTGTCGCGGGTTCACGGCGTGTGCGGGCGTGTGCGACTCGGTCGCGCTCCGCTCGATCAGCGAGCCGATGTGCTCGTCGAGTTTGCCGTGGAGGTGCCAGTCCCCGGGAGCGCCGGTGACGAGCCCCGCCTGCGCCAGCCGGGCGAGCGCGTGCGAGACCGACGGCCGCTCCGCCGCCACGAGCTGGCCGAGCAGGCGGTGCGTGAGCGGCAGCGACAGGCGGATGCCGGACTTCTCGACGCGGCCCCAGCGCTCGGCGAGGTGCCAGAAGAGGA
>JBOHBE010000061.1:0-1586 GCA_050698235.1 Gaiellales bacterium | reverse complement strand
CGTCGGGCCTCCGGGTCGGGCCGTCGAGTCTATCAGCCGTGCTCGCGCTCGACCGGGTACGCTGTCCCGCATGGAAACGGTGTCGTTCACGAGCATGGCCGACGGGACGCGGGAGGACTACGAGCTGCTCGCGCGCTACGAGAAGGACTACACCGCGCAGCTGCCCGACAGGCTGCTGGCGGCGCTCGACGCGCTCAAGCACTCGCTGGTCGGCTACCAGGTGAGCCGCTACGAGCACTCGCTCCAGTCGGCGACCCGCGCCCATCGAGACGGGAAGAGCGAGGAGTACGTCGCCGCCGCGCTTCTCCACGACATCGGCGACGAGCTGGCGCCGCACACCCACAGCGAGATGGTCGGGGCGATCCTGCGGCCGTACGTCTCGGAGGAGATCTGCTGGATCGTCGCCCACCACGGCGCGTTCCAGATGTACTACTACGCCGAGCACTACGGCGACGACCCGAACGCGCGCGAGCGCTTCCGCGACAGCCCGTACTTCGACGCGTGCGCGGAGTTCTGCGAGCGCTACGACCAGAACTGCTTCGACCCGGCGTACGAGTCGCTGCCGGTCGAGTTCTTCGAGCCGATGGTGAGGCGCGTGTTCGCCGAGCCGCGCTACCTGCCGGAGTAGCACCACGGAGGGGGCGGGCTCCAGCGACCCGTACCGGTGGACGATCCTGGCGACGGGCGTCGGCGTCCAGACGAGCTTTGCGGCGCTCTTCCTCGGGTTGCCCGTTCTCGCACCGGCGCTCCAGTCCCACTACGACCTGAGCCTCGAGGGCGTGGGCGTCGTCCTCGCGAGCGTCAACCTCGGCGTCCTGGTGACGGTGCTGCCGTGGGGGCTCCTGGCCGACCGGATCGGCGAGCGGGCCGTGATCGCGGCGGGCCTCGGGGCGGCGTCGGTCGCCGTCGCCGCGGCGGCGGCCTCGAACGGCGTCGTGGCCCTGTCGCTGGCGCTATTTGCCGCCGGCGGGCTGGGCGCGTGCGTCCAGGCGGCGAGCGGACGAGCGGTCATGGGCTGGTTTCACCATTCGCAGCGCGGGCTCGCGCTCGGCATCCGCCAGACGGGAGTGCCGGTGGGAGGGCGGCGATCGCCGCCCTGGTGCTGCCGGTCTGCCTGAGCGTCGGCGGCCTGCATGCGGCTCTGGGCGTGCTGGCCGGGCTCCTGCTGGTCGCGGCGATCGCCGGGGCCGTCTGGCTGCGCGACCCGGAGCGGCCGCCGGCACCGGGTGGGTCGGAGCGGCCGCCGCTGGCCGACCCGCGCATCTGGCGGCTCTGCTGGGCGAGCGGCCTGCTCTACGTCGCGCTCGGGAGCCTGATCGGGTTCGCGGTCCTCTTCCTGCACTCCGACCGCGGCGTCTCGACGCAGGCCGCCGCGGCCCTGCTCGCGCTCGTTCAGGTGATCGGAGCGGCGCTTCGGCTCGCCGCCGGGCGATGGTCGGATCAGGTGGGGACGCGCCTTGGCCCGCTTCGCAGGCTCGGCCGAGATCGCCGGCTACGCGCGCTCGGGCGCGGCGCTCGGCCTCCAGCAGGCGTCGCTCTCGCTCTCGTCGGTGGTGACGCCGGTCGGGTTCGCGGCGATCGTGGCC
>JBOHBE010000060.1:0-9549 GCA_050698235.1 Gaiellales bacterium | reverse complement strand
AAGCGCTTGAGCTCGTCGAGCGGCAGGTCATAGCCCGTCAGGTGGAGCAGCGCGTAGAGCAGCATGCAGCCGTGGCCCGCCGAGAGCACGAACCGGTCACGGCCCGGCCAAGCCGGGTCAGCCGGGTTGTGGCGTAGGTAGCGCGTCCAGAGCACGTGCGCCATCGGGGCGGCCCCCATCGGGAGGCCGGGGTGGCCCGATTTGGCCTGCTCGACCGCGTCCACCGCCAGGGTGCGGAGGGTGTTGACTGCCAGCTGGTCGATGTCGTCGTACGGCCGTGACACGGAGGCGGCTCCTGACGGTCGCTGTACGGGCGCACGGACGATAGCAACCCCTTCGCCGCTCGCTCGATCGGCTATCGGGGAGGGACGCCGTGCGCGGCCAGAACGTGTCTCGCGCCGGGGACACCGGTGGTCAACGCCTGCGCGAGATCGGCCTGCGTCGCGATCCCGTAGGCGTTCTCGGCGACGTAGCGCCGAAGCGCGCACGTGACCGCCGCCGAATGGCCGAGCGCGTGCAGCATCCGCGCCCCGTCGGCGTACACCACGAGCTCGTACTGGTCGGGCGGGCGAGCCTCCCAGAACGACGTCGGCCGGCCTGTCAGGGGCCGCAGGCCCGGTGGGTCGGGGAGCCCGTCGAGGTACGGCCAGATGCGGTCGAGCTCGGCCTGGGCGTAGGTCGCAAGCCCCTCGTCGAGCACCGGGTCACGGGCCTGGTCGTTCCCCACCAGCGAGTAGAACCACTGATGTGCCACCTCGTGCGTCGTGACCCGGGCGATCCCGTCCGCGCCGAGGAAGATCAAGGTCGGGTACTCGATGCCGGTGCGGTCGAGGTCCGGCCCGACCGCCAGGTCAAGCGACGGCCACGGGTACGGCCCGTAGAGGTTCGCGAGCGCCTCGAGCGCGCTTCGGGCCCGGCCGGCGACCTCGGCCGCAGACGCCTGCTCGCCGTGCTCGACCGCAGCGGTGATTCGCACGGGCCCCGGTGCGTGGGCGGTGACGGTGTACGTGTCGAGCTTCCCGGCGGCGATCGCGAAGTCGCGCACCGCGGTCGCGGTGTACCGCCCGGGCCCGGCCGGAGTGCCGGTTGTCAGGAGGGTGTCGCCCGCGGGCGCGGTCACGTGCACGTCGAAGTCGGCGGTCGGCGTGGACGACGTCTCGGCCAGGAGCCGGGTGGGCGGATCCGTGTCCCATCCCACGCCCGGCTCCCAGGCGAGGATCGGGAAGAACGACCCGAGGCGCACGGCGTCACCCGAGCGCGAGAGCCGGTCGCGCACCGCACCGGGGAGCCGCAGCCGGAAGGGCATGTCGACTGTGACCGGTCGCCCGGGCGCGAGCGTGCGTCCGAGCCGGACGACGAGCGTGGTGGGATCGGGGGTGGCCGCGGCGAGGGTCGAGCCGGCCGACGTGATCGGCCCAGCGTCGAGATGGGCGCCCTCGGACGCCTGGAGCGGCCCGTTCGGCCAGAGGCGAAAGACCAGCCGCCCGGTCGGGAGGTCGGGCGTGAAGGTCACGTGCACCGACCCGGTCACATCTCCGGCCGCGGGGATGCGCACCTCGAGCCGATAGCGGGGACGAGCCGGATCGGGCGCCGGGTATGCGGGCGTCGGGCAGTCCGACGGACGCGCGGGCGCGTCGGCGGCTCCGTTCGCGCAGCCGCTCAGCCCGAGGGCGAGGATGAGCGCGAGGCCAGCTCCCGCCCCGCGCGCTCGAGGTCGCCCTGCTGATGGGTCTCGCATCCGCGCCGTCGCAGCTCCTCTGCCGCGACGGGCTCGACGATTCCGCCCACGGCTATGCATTGGACGCCGGACCGGCGGCAGATGTCAGCGACCTCGGCGACCACCTTGCCGGAGAGCGTCTGACTGTCGATCCTGCCCTCGGCCGTGATGCACAGGTCGGCCCCATCGAGCGCATGAGCCAGGCCCGCCTCGGCGGCCACGAGCGCCGCGCCGGGGACGGCCTCCGCGCCGAGCGCCATCAGCATCGCTCCGATCCCGCCCCCCGCGCCCGACCCCGGCCGCTCGGCGGTCGGCAGCTCGAGGCGCCGAAGGCGCTCCTCGAGCTCGGCGACCTGCTCCGGCGTCGCGCCCTTCTGCGGCCCGAAGACTCGGGCGGCGCCCTCGGGGCCGAGCAGCGTGTTCTGCACGTCGAGCGCCGCCACGAGCTGGACGTCGCCGGGCACGGGGCCGAGCGTGTCGCGAAGCCCAGTCCCGCCGTCGGTCGAGGCCGTCCCGCCGACGCCGATCACGACCCGCAGCGCTCCGTCCTCGATCGCGGCGCGGATGAGCTCGCCTGCGCCGCGCGACGAGGCGCCCAGCGGGTCTCGGCGGGCATCCGCCACCCGGAGCGACCCGCACGCCTCGGCGACGTCGAGCGCGGCCGACCCGTCGATCAGACGCGCGAACCTGGCCGTGCACGGCCGTCCGAGCGCGTCGTGCACGTCGGCCTCGCGCCATTCCCCGCCGCGTGCCCGAAGGAGCGCCGCTGCCGTGCCCTCACCACCGTCGGCGAGCGGCACCTCGACGATGTCGTCGCCGAGCCGGGCCTCGCGCCAGCCCTCGGCGAGCGCGGCCGCCGCCGCATCGGCGGTGTAGGTGCCGCGTAGCTTGTCGGGGGCGATCACGACCCTCATCCGCGCCGAACTGTCTCACGCGGCGAGCTCGGTAGCATCCTCCGCATCGCCGGCGACGACTACATCTGGGAGCCGACGGCCGCGACCCTGGAGCACGCGCGCGCCACCGCCTTCATGCGCGAGCACGGGATCGCGGACTGGCGCGAGCTGATCCGGCGGAGCCAGGACGACGTCGAGTGGTTCTGGGACGCCGCGGTCCGGTTCCTCGGCCTCAAGTTCTTCGAGCCCTACGACCGCGTGCTCGACACGTCGCGCGGCATCGCCTGGGCGACCTGGTTCACCGGCGGCACGGTCAACCTCACGCACAACTGCGTCGATCACCACCCGGCCGACCAGCCCGCGGTGGTGTGGGAGAGCGAGGACGGACAGGTCGTGCGGGCCACCTACGGCGAGCTGGCCGCCGAGACGAACCGCCTGGCCAACGCCCTTCTCGAGCTGGGCGTCGGACGCGGCGACGCCGTCGGCCTCTTCCTCCCGATGTCGATCCAGGCCGTCGCCGCCTTCTACGCCGTGTGCAAGATCGGGGCGATCGCCGTCCCCATCTTCTCGGGGTTCGCCGCGCCCGCGGTCGCGGCCCGCCTTGCCGACGCCGGCGCCGTCGCGCTGCTCACGGCCGACGCGGTGCCGAGACGCGGAAAGCCCGTCTCGATGAAGGCGATCGCTGACGACGCGGCCGCCGAGGCGCCGACTGTCCGCCACATCGTGGTGTGGGAGCGGCTCGGGGGCGAGGTGCCGATGGTGACGGGCCGTGACCACCGCTGGGACGAGCTCGTCGGCCGGCAGAGCCCCGACCTCGAGGCGCCCGCACTCAACTCCGAGACGCCGATGATGGTGATCTACACGTCGGGGACGACGGGCCGGCCGAAGGGCGCAGTCCACGTGCACGGCGGGCTCCTGGTGAAGATCGCCGAGGAGGCCGCCTTCCAGGCCGACGTCCACGCCGACGACCGGGTGATGTGGGTGACGGACATGGGCTGGATCATGGGCCCGTGGGTGGTCATCGGAGCCGGAGCCGCCGGCGCGACGCTGGTCGTGTCGGAGGGAGCGCCCGACTATCCCGGGCCGGGCCGGCTGTGGGAGCTCGTCGAGCGGCACCGGATCTCGGTGCTCGGCGTCTCGCCCACGCTGATCCGCGCGCTTCGCTCGCACGGCGACGACCACGTCACCGACCACGACCGCTCGTCGATCCGCATCCTCGCGTCGACCGGCGAGCCTTGGAACCCCGACCCGTACATGTGGCTGCACGACGTCGTCGGCGAGGGTCGCGCGCCGATCATCAACCTCTCCGGCGGGACCGAGATCGGGGCCTGCTTCCTCTCACCGATGCCGGTGATGCCGCTCAAGTCGTGCACCCTGGGCGGGCCCGCGCTCGGGATGGCCATCGACGTCGCGGGCCCGGACGGCGAGCACCTTCCGGCCGGCGAGGTGGGCGAGCTCGTCTGCCGCAAGCCCTGGCCGTCGATGACCCGAGGCGTGTGGGGCGACCCGCAGCGCTACCTCGACTCGTACTGGTCGCGATGGCCGGACGTGTGGGCGCACGGCGACTGGGCATCGGTCGACGACGACGGCTGCTGGTATCTCCACGGCCGCTCCGACGACACGCTGAACGTCGCCGGGAAGCGGATCGGCCCCGCGGAGTTCGAGTCGGCGGCGGTGTCGCACGCCGCGGTCGCGGAGGCGTGCGCGGTGGGGATCCCGGACCCCGTGAAGGGCGAGGTCGCGTGGGTCTACTGCGTCCTGCGGCCGGGCGTCGAGCCGACCGACGAGCTCCGCGCCGGCGTTCGCGGCCAGATCACCGCGGTGCTCGGGAAGGCATTTGCCCCCGCTGACGTGCGGTTCGTCGACGCGCTTCCCAAAACGCGGACGGCCAAGATCGTCCGGCGGGCGGTGCGGGCAGCGGCGCTGGGCGAGGATCCCGGCGACCTGTCGTCACTCGAGAACCCCTCCGCGCTCGACGGCCTGGCGGCTTCACGATGATGGACGTCGACGCCGCCGTCCGCGGCCGCCGGACGCACAAGGCGTACCGCCCCGAGCCCGTCGACGCCGAGACGCTCGACGAGCTGCTCGACCTCGCCCGGTGGGCGCCCAACCACCACCTGACGAACCCGTGGCGGTTCCGGGTCGTCGGCCCGGAGTCGCTCGAGCGGCTGAAGGCGGTCGCCGACGCGGCCAAGCCCGGGTCGGCCCGGAAGCTCGACCGGGCGCCGACGCTGGTCGTCGTGTCGGCCCGCCAGACCGGCGACGCGGTGCAGGACCGCGAGGATTTCCTGGCGTCCGGCGTCGCGGCGTACATCGTCCTCCTGGCCGCCCACGCACGCGGCCTGGCCGGCTACTGGCGCACGCTCACGCTGCTCGACGAGCCCGACGGTCGAGCGGCGATCCGGCTCGACGCCGACGAGGTGGCCGTCGGCCTGATCCACCTCGGCTGGGCGCTTCACCCGCCGCAGCAGTCCGAGCGCGAGCCGCTCGAGTCGGTCGTGACCCGGCTCGACTGAGTCGAATTCCGGCCGTGCTAGGGTCAGCGGCGCCAACGGGAAGGGAGTGGTGACGTGGCCGAAGGGATTCTGGACGGCAAGCTCGCGCTGGTGGCCGGAGTGGCCAACAAGAGGTCGATCGCCTGGGCGATCGCGCAGGCGCTTCACGGCGCGGGCGCGCGGCTCGCGTTCACCTACCAGGGCGAGCGCCTCGAGGGCAGCGTGCGCAAGCTGGCCGCGGAGGCCGGGTCCGACGTCGTCGTGGAATGCGACGTCTCGGCCGACGCCAGCATCGACCGGGCCTTCGAGCAGGTCGGAGAAGAGCTCGGCGGCCTCGACATCATGGTGCACTCCATTGCGTTCGCCCCGCAGGAGACGTTCACGAACCGCTTCGTCGACACGCCGCGCGATGCGTTCGCGACGGCGCTCGACATCTCCGCGTACTCGCTGATCGCGATGGCGCGCCGGGCCGAGCCGCTCATGGCGGCGCGCGGAGGCGGCGCGATGGTGACCATGACGTACATGGCCAGCGAGCGGACGTTCCCCGGGTACAACATCATGGCGACCGCCAAGGCTGCCCTGGAGTGCTCGGTGCGCTATCTGGCGCACGAGCTCGGCTCCGAGTCGATCCGGGTGAACGCGATCTCGGCCGGTCCGGTTCGCACGCTCGCGTCCGCGGGTATTGCGGGGTTCAAGGACATGGAGACGGTGATCGAGGAGCGCTCCCCGCTCGGCCGGAACATCGAGGCAGCCGACGTCGGCCAGGCGGCGCTCTACCTGTGCAGCCCGATGTCGCGGATGGTGACGGGGACGACGGTCTACGTCGACTCCGGATATCACTCGATGGGGATCTGACGCGATGGGGCTGGCGCTGACCGTGCTGGGAGGAAGCCCGGCATGGCCAAACCCCGGGCAGGCGGCGAGCGGGTATCTGGTCGAGAGCGCCCGGTCGCGAGTGCTCCTGGACTGCGGATCTGGCATCGCGTCGGAGCTCCGCGCGCACGACCCCGGGCCGCTCACCGACATCGTGATCAGCCACTTCCACGCCGATCACTGGTTCGACCTCGTGCCGCTCCACTACGCCTACCGGTACGGCTCGTGGAGCGACCGGCCGCGCGCATCGCTCCACCTCCCGCCGGGCGGCCGCAGCGTGCTCGACCGGGTCGCCGCGGTGTGGGACGGCTCGGTCGAGACGTTCGAGGCCGCGTGGCACGTCGAGGAGTACGACCCGCAGCTCGACATGCGCCTTGGGGACATGCGCTTCTCGTTCGCGCCGAGCCTGCACTACACAACGTGCTATTCGGTCAAGATCGACGCCGGCGGCTCGACGATCGCGTACTCGGCCGACACGGCCCCCACCGAGCGGCTGGCGCGTTTCGCACACGGCGCCGACCTCTTCCTGTGCGAGGCGTCGCTGAAGGACGCCAAGGGCGACTCGACCGAGCGCGGCCACATGGATGCGACGGAGGCGGGCCGCGAGGCCGCCAGAGCCGGCGTCAAGCGGCTGCTCCTCACACACGTGCCGGCCGAGAACGGCAGCGACGAGGTGATCGAGAAGGCCGCCGCCGAGTACTCGGGCCCGATCGAGATCGCCCACCCGGGCCTGCGCATCGAGGTCTAGTGAACAATCGGTGTCAGGCACCGATTTTTCATCAACTCGTCAGCGTGACGCGCGAGATGCCCAGCAGGCCCTCCGCGGCCTTCTCGGCCGCCCGCTGGAGGCTCTCCGACATCGACGGGTTGACCGCCGCGGTCTCGGCGAGCACCTGGACCGAGAGCTTCGCGTGCACGGCCAGCGCCACCGCCGTGATCACCTCGGACGCCCGAAGGCCGACCATTGAGCCGCCCAGGATCGTCCCGTCGTCGGGGTCTGAGAGGAGCTTGATCATTCCGTCGGTCTCGCCCTCCATCACCGCCCGCGGATTTGCGCGGATCAGGTGCTTGGTCACCCGCACCGGGACGCCGTCCAGGCGCGCCTGGCGCTCCGAGATCCCCGCCTTTGCGATCTCGGGCCGGGTGAACACGCACCACGCGACGCCGCTGTATGCGACCGGCTCGATCTCGATGCCGAGCGCGTGGAGCGCCGCGGCGCGGCCGTGCACGGCGGCCGTGTTCGCGAGCATCACCTGACCAGTGACGTCGCCGCAGGCGTAGATGTGGCCGACGTTCGTGCGGCAGAACTCGTCGACCGGAAGCGTGCCGCGCTCGCCAAACTCGACGCCCGCTGTCTCGAGGCCAAGGTCGCGGGTGTTGGGCCGCATCCCGATGCAGAGCAGGACGTGCGAGCACGTCAGGTCGCGTCCGTCCTCCAGCACGAGCCGGACGGACTCGCCGTCCTCGGTGTCGATCGCCGAGGCACGGCCGTTCTCGATCACATCCATCCCACGCCGGAGGAACACCTCCTCGAGCACCTCGGCCAGGTCAGGGTCGTCGCTCGGCAGCAGCTGGTCGCGGGCCGAGACGAGCGTGACGCGCGAGCCGCAGCGCGAGAAGAAGTCGGCGAACTCGCATCCGGTCGGCCCGGCGCCCAGGACGACCAGGTGCTCGGGGAGGTGGCGCAGCTCGAACACCTGCCGCGTCGTCAGCACCCGGTTGGCGTCGGGTCTGGCGAACGGCGGGACGAACGGCGAGGCGCCGGTGCACACGAGGAGCGCGTCGAACTCGAGCTCGTGGTCGCGGCCGTCCACGTTGGCGACGAGCGTGTTCGGGCCGGTCAAACGGCCCCGTCCCGGGAGCACGCGCACGTTCATCCCGTCCATCCGCTCGCGCACTCCGCGGCTCTGGTGGAGCGCGACGGCCCGGGCGCGGGCAAGCGTGCGCCGCAGGTTCACCGACGGGAAGCCCTGGACGAAGTCGAGCCCGGCCTCCTCGGCGCGCGCCACCTCGAGCATCGCGTCGGCCGTCGTGAGCAGCGTCTTCGACGGAACCGCGTCGGTCATCGTGCAGTTTCCACCGAGCGAGAGCTCCTCGACGAGCGTCACCTCTCCGCCCACGTGCGCGGCCGCCGAGGCGGCGGCATATCCGGCGGGGCCGCCGCCAAGGATGACGAGCTTCATCGCGGCAGTTTACGATCTCCGCATGAACCCCCTCGCCTCCACCACTGACGTCGCCGCGATCCGCGCCGGCTTCCCGTCGATCGACGGCGACCGTGTCTTCCTCGACAACCCCGGCGGCACGCAGGTGCACCGGTCGGTCTACGAGGCCGTCGAGACCTACTACCGCGACGAGAACGCCAACCTCGGCGGGCCGTTCGTGACCTCGCGGGCCAGCGACGCCATGCTCGAGGAGGCACGCTCCGAAGCTGCCGCGTTCCTCGGAGCGGCGTCCGGCGCCGAGATCGTCTTCGGCGCCAACATGACGACCCTCACCCTGCACGCGTCACGGATCCTCTGCCGCGGGCTCGGCCCCGGCGACGAGATCCTCGTGACGGGCCTCGACCACGACGCCAACGTCGCCCCCTGGATGCTGGCGGCGAGCGACCGCGGCGTCACCATCCGCCAGGCCGGCATCGACACGGAGTCGTGCGTCGTCGACATCGCCGACTTCGCATCGAAGCTCTCGGGGCGCACACGCGTCGCCGCCTTCGGCTGGGCCTCGAACGGCGCCGGCACCGTAAACGACGTCGCCCGGCTCACCGCGCTCTGCCGCGAGGCGGGCGCCCTCTCCTACATCGACGCCGTCCACTACGCGCCACACGGGGCGATCGACGTCGGTGCGCTCGGCTGCGACTTCCTCGTGTGCTCGGCATACAAGTTCTTCGGCCCGCACGTCGGCCTGCTCTACGGGCGGACCGAGCTTCTCGAGCAGCACCGCCCGTACAAGGTGCGGCCGGCCCCCGACGAGCCGCCCCACTCGTGGGAGACCGGGACGATCAACCTCGAGGGGATCGCCGGCACTGCCGCCGCGATCCGCTATCTGCGCGAGCTCGGGATCGACCGCGTCGCGGCCTACGAGCGCGACCTCAGCGCCCGCCTCCTCGAAGGGCTCGAGGGCATCGCCGGCGTGACCGTGTACGGCACGCGCGACCTCGATCGCCGGTGCCCCACCTACGCGTTCAACGTCGCCGGGAAGCACCCGGCAGAGGTGTCAGCGGCGCTCGGCGAGCGAAACATCTTCGTCTGGGACGGCAACTACTACGCCCTCGAGCTCATGCAGCGCCTTGGGATCGAGGACTCCGGCGGCGCGGTTCGCGTCGGCGCCGTCCACTACAACACGGCCGAGGAGATCGACGCCTTCCTGGAGGCCGTCGCCGGCCTGGCGTGACCTAACCCGAAGCGGCGTCCGTGATCCAGTCTCCGTAGTCGCCCGCCCCGGTCGGCTGCGCGCCCAGGCAGACGATCCGGGTGCCTGGCTCGAGCGCGCGGTAGGCCCGCTTCGCCCTCGGGTCGGGCGCCGAGACGACCTCTCCGGGTCCGGCCTCGACGGACTCGTCGCCGATCTGGAA